>NZ_JCAQHY010000123.1:0-26119 GCF_059621045.1 Vagococcus sp. WN80Y | reverse complement strand
GGTCAACAATCGTTTGTTTGAACTCTTCAGTAAATCGTTGTTTTGCCATTTGAGACACGTCCTTTTCTTCTTAGGTATAATTCTACCAAAACGTGTCCATGATTTCATCCTAGCATCATATTTAGTGAAACAAGATAGTCCACCGTCGTGATCCTACTGATATTGTGGCTTATCATGCTATCTGATATTATTAAAGAGGATATAAGTTTATAAAGCAAATGAGGAGACTAACGAATGAATCGACCATCACTTGATAAGAATATAGATGAAAGCATATTTCGTGATTTTTATTACCTAAAAGAAGAGCTAGTAGCATTTTGTAAATACGAGGGGATTCAAGCGGCTGGTAGCAAAGAAGAATTAACTAATAGAATTGCGCATTTTTTAAGAACGGGTGAGAAACTAAACGTTAGTAAAAAAACAAAAATAAAGAATGATATCAGCTCGCTCTCTCTTGAAAGCAAAATTGAAGACAATATTGTCTGCTCAGAAATACACAGAGCTTTCTTTAAAGAAAATATCGGAAAGACATTTTCATTTAACGTCAAGTTCCAGCAATGGCTAAAGAAAAATTCAGGAAAAACGTATAAAGAATCTGTTGATGCCTACTATCAGATTCTTGAAGACAAGAAAGTAAATAAAACCGTAATCGACAAACAATTTGAGTATAATACATATATTCGTGATTTCTTTGACGATAACACAGGTGGTTCTTTAAAGGATGCAATAAAATGTTGGAAACATAAAAAATCTTTGGCTGGAAACAATAAATACGAAAAAGAAGACTTACGGATTTTGTAGGTCTTCTCTTCCGTGTCTGTAAAAAAGGACGGATAGTTTCCCGTCCCTTATCTCAATCAATTTTAGTTTCAGCTATTTCTTTACCTAGGAAATAAGAGATTACAGTTCGTATCACAACGACTGCGGCTAGGACTAAAATATCTTGTAGTGTAGGATTAATAATGGATTCAATAATATCCGCTGCAATCAGAATTTCCAAACCTAAAAGGATATAGGTTCCTAAGTAATTTTTAATGATATTGTTGTGTTTGGCGTTTTCTAAACGAGGTAATCGCCTTGCTTCATTACGAACAAAATCATAAGTAGCTTTCCCAACTCCAAGTACAAGTATAAGAATTGAAATCACGTTAAGAGCAAGCACGATAAAGTGAATCAGCGGTTCAAGATAATGCATGTCAAGGTCTCCTTTAATGGTATAGTGATGACAGATTAGTCAGAGGATGAGTGGGGCTCATCATGAGAAATAAAGTCAATGGCAAGAACAAGGCCTAAAACAATTAATTCGTCCTCACGATTTTTTATGCGGATTTCATAACTATCTCCCCAGCTAAACCAAGCCTTTTGAACGCTAGCAATCATCTTTCCGCGGCGAGTTAAGGTAAACGTCATTGCGAGGAAATCCCCCTCTGCTTGAATATCAGTGCTGTCAATGTCATATTTCTGCTTAAAAAAGGTGAACTCTTTTTTGATAACAGCAACTTCTCGATTGCCGATGTATAAGGTGAACTTCGGTAATAAGTTAAGCAGTCGTTGTTCAATTCTTGCGACTTCTTGGTCACGAGTATCGTGAATGTATAATTTTTTCCCGAGTGATAAGATAGAGCCACTAACAAAATAAACATCGTTTCCTGTTTCATCTTTAATGGTAAAACGATCTCGCCAGCTAAACACTTTTTGTTTCATATAGAGTTTTCCCAAGTGAGTAATCCCCTTTTAGATTAATTATAGCAAATAAAGCGAGATAAGCGGTAATGTTAATCGATGTTGGAAGTAAGTGGTCAATTATCAGAGGAAAAGTGGTTATATCTGACTTTCTCTTGGTTTTCTTCAAAAGGGCGGAAATTTGCTACTGTTAGTGAATTTTATGTGATAAAATACACATGTAAAAACTTATAAGGAGAATGTGACTATGAAAAAAATATTGGGGATTTTAGTATTATTTGTGATGATAATCACTATTTCAGGCTGTCAGAAAAAAGAAAAAACAGAGCAGGCTGAGGAAAAGAAAACAGTAAAAATTGCGTGTAATCAGGTGTCAGAAATTGTCCTGAATGCAGCAAAGGAAGACATGGAGGCCAAAGGCTATAAAGTTGAATTTGTGACTTTTTCTAATAATATTGAATCGCTAGAAGCTGTTAATAGTGGTGATGTGGATGCCGCTTTTGCACAGCACAAGCCATTTGTGGAGGCATTTAATAAACAAAAAGACGGAGATCTAAGAATGATCGAACCGCCAGTGTACTATACTGGAATCGGTCTTTATTCAAGTAAACATGAAAAATTGGCAGATATTCCTGATGGGGCTAAGATAGCGATAATGAATGATGCGATGAATCGTGATAATTCATTAAAGATGTTAGAAGATGCAGGAATGTTGACCTTATCTAAGGATAAGAAAGAAGGCTTTACGGTACTTGATATTGTGGATAATCCTAAAAAAATAGAGTATGTTGAAATTGAGCAAGCACAGACAGTGAGAAGTTTAGAGGATTTGGATGGAGCGGTTTGTTTCTTTACCTTTATGTTTAATGCCGGTAAGGATTTTAATGATTACTTAATTCGAGATCAGCATGCAGCAGATTTTCCAAGTAGTTTAATAGTGAAAGAAAAGAACGAGAAAACAACATGGGCAAAGGACATTAATGGAGCTCTTTTGACTGATCGTAGTAAAGAAGCAATTAATGATCACTTTAAAGGGGTTTATACCTTTTACGAAGACTAACTAAAAAGGAGCTAGCATGATGGAGAGTAAAGAAGCAATTCAATTATTTAACGATTTGTTAGAGCTAGAACGTGAAGTAGTCGGCGTATCGTTTATCGCGACTAAAGAAGAGTACGATACTTTTGATGCACCGCAGTGTCAGCGACTGTTACCCTACTGTGTGACTGTTCGCAATGCAAGCGAAGGTAAGGGTGTAAAAATGACGATCGACAATTTTGCTTGCCCGGCCTCCGCTGTGGCTTTGGGTTTAATGAAGGAGGATAATTATAGTCAATCTGGTCAAAAGCATGCCAATATGCGAGTTTATGAAGACCTTCGTGTGAGTCGCTCAGTGGCGCGGGAGATGGTTTATTGTCAGCAAGAAAACTATGGTGTTGCTGTTCTGCCAGCAAGTAACTGGCAAAAAAATCCCGACGTGGTGATTGTTGTGACGGACCCTTATAATGCGATGCGAATTTTACAAGGTCACGCGTATCATTCAGGTCAATTGAGTACGATTAAAATGACTGGAATGCAAGCAATGTGTCAAGAGTGCACCTCATTTCCATTTGAGCGTAATCAGCTTAATTTTTCGATGATGTGTTCGGGGACGCGGTATGTTGCTCAGTGGGGAAGAGATGAGTTGAGTATTGGGATTCCGTACAATCAATTAAGTGAAGTAGCGGATGGCCTGCTTAAAACACTAAATCCAATGGAAAATGCTAAGTATAAAAAGACTATTATAGCGAAGCTGAAAGAAGCGGGACGAGAAGACGAATACGATATTCGCTTGAAAGAAAATTATTATCGAGGAGCGTACCAAGGGATTAAAAAACGTGTGCCTAATGGAGAGAGTGAATGATTCAACTTGCGGGCTTAACTAAAGTATACGGGCAGCGGACAGTTTTAAATGAGATTAATTTGGCTATATCAGCGGGGACTGTTTTTGGCATTGTTGGGTCAAGTGGCGTTGGAAAATCTACGATCCTGCGCTGTATGAATGGATTGGAGAATTATCAAGCAGGCTCATTAAAAATAGACGGACAAGAAATTAAAGCAATGTCAGCTAAAGAACTGCAGTCTTTTAGAAAAGATGTTGCGATGATTTTTCAAAATTTTACATTGTTAGAACGGCGATCTGTTTTTGATAATGTGGCATTACCTATGAGATGTTGGGACTACTCTAAGGATAAGATTGACAAAAAAATCAGAGAACTTTTGGAGATTGTTGGCTTGGAGGATCGAGCAGAAGCAATGCCTGCCCAATTGTCAGGTGGCCAGAAGCAGCGAGTTGCAATTGCCAGAGCACTGACTATGACACCGAAGCTTTTATTGTGTGACGAGGCGACTTCTGCTCTTGATCCCAAGACAACGCGTGAAATTTTGGAATTGATGGCGACCATTAATCAACAATTAGGGGTGACCATTGTGATTGTCACCCATCAAATTAGTGTTATTAAACAAGTCTGTCATGAGATGGCAATTATTGAGGATGGTAAGGTGGTTGAGCAGGGGTTAGTGACGGACTTGTTTTTTTCTGAACCACCAGGACTGAAGAGACTGCTTGGCAGTGAGTGCTCTAATTTTAAGGAAAAAGGAAACTATGTAAAGATTTGCGTTCAGAATGATGAGATTAAGACATTGTTATATCAGTTATCGCAACAGCTTTCTCATCCTTTTGAGCTATTAAAAAGTGAGATTGCAACCTTTCGCCATGATGAATATGGTTTTTTCACAGTTAAGATAGTCCAAGAGGATCTTGAGTCATGCCGAACCTTTTTAGAGACTCAAGACTTAACTTATGACTTAAGTGAAGGGGGGAATCTGGATGGCATACAGTGAGTTAATTACGAGAGTGCTTTTGCCAAGTTTTCATGAGACGGTCATAATGGTTTTTCTATCCACCTTATTGGCTGGGGGGTTAGGTTTTTTATTGGCCATTGCGTTGACTTATACAAAAGAAAATGGCTTAGCTCCTCATAAATGGAGTTACAAAACGCTGGATATGTTGATTAATATTATCCGCTCATTCCCCTTTGTTATTTTGATGGTCGCCATTTCACCACTAACTCGACTTTTAGTAGGGACAACAATTGGGATTAAAGCGGCAATCGTCCCGCTAACCATTGCAATGGCTCCTTTTATTGCTAGATTACTAGAAAATAATCTGAATGAGGTTAGTCCAGATTTGATTGAGGCCGCTAAATCCTTTGGCGCCTCCAACTGGCAAATATTTTTTAACGTAATGTTGGTAGAGGCATTTCCGTCGATGATTTCGAGTGTTACTTTGGCTATCGTTTCCGTACTGGGATCGGTTGCGATGGCAGGAACTGTCGGCGCTGGTGGTCTTGGCTCAACAGCCGTGATATATGGGTACCAAAATTTTGATGATACGATTCTCTATAGTACGGTACTCCTCTTAATTATTTTTGTTCAGGCAGTTCAAGTGATTGGGAGTGTCGCTTATCGCTACGCTAAAAGAAAAGGAAGTTAATAAGAGAAGATGGCAACACTCTAGTAGAGAGGCCATCTTTTTTGTTATTAAAGGTCGACTATCAGGTAAGTCTTAGCAGAAAAATAGTGTGAGTGATAGAAAATAGTGGGTCACTTTGCGTGAATTAGAAAAAATGAGAACGTTTGTTTGAAAAGATTGACAAACCCCTTATATCAGCGTAAAATTATTTATTCGTGAAGAAGAACTCAAGGGTCTGAAAGCTTGGGGGAACTTTAATGACGAATGCCAGATTTGGCTACTGGGATTTCAATTTTTTGTGTGTCAGTCTAGCTTTTCAATCAAGGAGGAGAGTCTATGTCTAAAAAAAATGAATGGGCAATAGAGCAAGATTATTTAACCATGGTATATGGCAAATTATTGGAGATGCAAGAGAAAGTTTTTAATGACTCCGATGATGCTGAATTAGATTCTCGTAATTTCTTGAAGAATCTTTCCGATGATATTCGGATGAATACGTCATCAGCCTCCGATAGTTTTGAGTCATTAATTGAAGTGGAACAAAAAAATCAAGAATTGGCCCAGTTAAATTATAAACGCGAATGGTTAGATAAACAAAAGCGTAATATTGGTCAATTGTTAGAAGGGCCGTATTTTGCTAAGCTAGATGTTCAATATCCTGATGAGTCTAAGGTAGAACAATTTTATATTGGTGTGGCAGGTTTCAGTGATGAAGATCATCATCAATATGTTTATGATTGGCGGTCACCGATTGCTAACCTGTACTATGAAAATAATTTAGGTGAGACGAGTTATGAAGCGCCTATGGGACAAGTCGCAGTAGATTTAAAAAATCGCCGCCAAATGAAGCTGAAAAAGAGTAAGCTGATTGACTTTTTCGATACAAGCACAGCAATTGAAGATCCAATGTTATTAGAGGTGTTAAATGAAGAGTCTAGTGCTCAGTTAACCGATATTACCAGTACCATTCAAAAAGAGCAAAATGCTATTATTCGTGACACGAAGAGTGATGTGTTGATTGTTGAGGGAATTGCGGGAAGTGGTAAGACTTCAACAATTTTACAGCGGATTGCTTTTCTGTTGTATCGTTTTAAAGATGATTTGTTACCGGAGCAAGTTTTATTATTGTCACCTAATCCGATGTTTAGTAAGTACATCGAGGAAGTCCTACCTAGCTTAGGTGAGAAGAACCCGCGTCAGATGACGTATCGGGATTTAATGCGTAATCGGGGCCGTCACTATGAGGTAGAGAATTTAGAGGAGCAGTTAAAAAATCCTCATGTCTTGAATTCTCTAGATAATATGAAAGCAATTGAAGCGTATGTGGCAGAGTTAAAGCCAGAACTGATGGATTTTACGCCAATAAAACGTGGAAACGAGTTGATTATTTCAACTAAATGGATGCAGCAAACGATTATGTCCCTGCCAAAAGAAGTGGAGCTGTACCGGAAACTGGCTTATTTAAAAGATCAAATGAATGAGGCGTTAGCTAAATTTATTCGGACTGAAAGCAAGAAGCCTAAGTGGCGTGATGAGCTGGAAAATCTGAGTAATGAAGAGTACAATCAGCTTTTTGCCAAAAATAAGAAGGGCAATGAAGAAGAAAATATTCAGCATGTTATTAATCGCTTGGTTAATCGCCGCTATAGCAATTTGAAGGGGAGTATTAACAATTTTAGTTGGATTGATATAGAGAGTCATTATCTTTTGGCTACGGGGTTGCCCATTAACAATCCTATGTCTTTGGATCAAGCAACTGAATTTGCTTATTTGAATCACTTGATGATCGAACGTCGTAATAATCGTAAAACGAAATTTGTGATTTTGGATGAAGTACAGGACTACAGCGAAGCTCAGCTATATTTCTTATCAAAAGTATATGGAGAGTCGTATTTTACGTTAGTTGGAGATGGCTATCAGTCAATCTTTGCGCAGGGGACAAGCTTTAAGCGGGTGGAAGAAATTTTTCAAGCAAGTCACCGCCATGTCAAATCTGTCCAGCTACTGAAATCGTATCGTTCAAGTGGGCCGATTAGTTATTTTATGAAGCATTTGTTAGGTGGCGAGGACAGTGGGGTTGAAGTCATTGATCGGCCTGGGAAAGAGCCAGAGTTTTCTCAGTTTTCTACTCAGGAAGAGTATCTTGCATTCTTAAGAAAACAGCTAACGCCGGCGACTAGTGGCTATCGTAAAGTTGTTTTAACTAAGGATAGCAAGGAAGCCATAGAGTTGTATGAAGAATTAGGGAGACCAGAAGAGGTAACGCTGATTGCTGATTCTAGTAAGATGGAGTTGAATGTGCCTGTGTTGATTATGCCTGTTCATTTGGCTAAGGGGCTAGAGTTTGATGTAGTGACGGTTCACAATGTATCTAAAAAACGTTTTAAGGATACTCAAGAGTTAAACTTGCTTTATACGGCGAGTTCTCGGGCAATGCATGAATTATATCTTCCTTATGTAGGAGAGCCCTCTGGCTATTTGAGTTAAAGTACAAATTAGATAAATAGGTAGTGGTACTTTT
This sequence comes from Vagococcus sp. WN80Y, assembly GCF_059621045.1. NCBI lineage: Bacteria > Bacillati > Bacillota > Bacilli > Lactobacillales > Enterococcaceae > Vagococcus > Vagococcus sp. WN80Y. The sequence continues at coordinate 18,403 of NZ_JCAQHY010000123.1, read as the reverse complement.
CCTGTTTAATGGTATAATAGACTTTTCGTAGTATTAGAAACGTGTGTCACACTATCAGAGGGAATAAGGAGAATAAGTTGAAAAAGATTGTCTATCTATGTTCGGTTGTATTACTATTTGGAGTAACAGGTTGTAGTCAAAAAGTTGGCTCAGTAAAAACTAATTCAAGTATAACAACAGAAGCAAAAAGTAATGAGAAGATAAAAAGTAACGAGAAGACAAAACAAAAAAAACAAGAACTGGTCCAAACTATTTCATCATTGAGAAATACTCTTGCTTCAATGGAGGATATTCAAAAACAAACAATTGATTTTGCCAATGATAATACTGATAAAGACATAAAAGCTCAATTAAATGAATCAGTCGCATTAGGAGAAGAGCAGATTGTAGAATTAAAGGCTGAAATTGCAAAAGCTGAGGCAGAACTTAAAGCACTTGAGTAAGCAAATTTTAGTCGTATATTTATAGAGACTATTTAACTGAAATGATCATCGGCCTGTGTAGATTCAAGATAGGTCGATGATGATTTTTACTTTTGAAGCATTTGTGGGTGAGCGGTCTGTTAATTAGGGGCGTTTTATGGTAATATAAAGCTATTAAATGAAGAAAAAACTAAAATAAAGAAGGTGTATCATGAGAAGTCAGAGAGTGATCTGATTGACTTGTGATTATTTTTTTATCTCTAGGTTATTGGAAATAAGCTAGTGATGAAAGATTGAATCAATCTGAAAGACGAGGGAACAGTCGATGCCACTTAATCAAGTTTATCAACTCTCAGTACCAAAGGAATTTAATTATCAGCAGAACTTGAATTATTTATTACGAGAAGCAAATGAAGTAATGTATCAAATTGAAGACGAGCAGATTATCCGAGTTATTGAGCTCGGTGATGAGTTGGTCTTGGTTAAGATTGCCTATAGTGACAATCAGCTGGTGATCACTGTTTTAAATGATTGTTTTTTATCTGAACAGCAAAAGAATCTTGTGCTAGACTTTGTTCGTGATTTTTTTGATTTAGAGCGAGAACTAGCAGGTTTTTATCAGTTAGCAGAAAAAGATCCGATCCTTAAAGGGTTAGAAACTCATTTTTATGGCTTGCGTTTGATGGGCGTTCCAGATTTTTTTGAGGCGATTTCGTGGGGGATATTAGGTCAACAAATCACGTTGAGTTTTGCGTATACCTTAAAGCGTCGTTTGGTAGAATGCTATGGTAAAAAAGTGAGTTACCACGGGCAGGCGTATTGGGCGTTTCCAAAACCAGAGGTAATTGCTGAGACTGATATTGAAGAGTTGCTGGAGCTGAAACTCAGTAGGCGAAAGGCGGAATATTTGCAGGAGGTAGCGCGTTTAATAGTTACTGGAAAGATTTCTAAAAGACATTATTTAGAGATGGCGAGTGCAGCTGAAGTTGAACGAGCGATGACAATGATTCGCGGGATTGGCCCTTGGACTGCTAATTATGTAATGATGCGCTGCTTTAGACTAGGGGATGCTTTCCCAATGTCTGATGTTGGTTTACTTAATGCACTAAAAAGCGTTCAAGGCCTGACAGAAAAACCTGGTTCTGACGAGTTAGTCGCCTTAAAGAAACAGTGGGGAGCATGGGCGAGTTACAGTACTTTTTATTTATGGCGAGTATTATATTAAGGAGTGAATGACATGGAATCAGTGATTTATTATGACGGGCTTCAATTTGAAGGCTATTCATTTTTGGTAGCTGCTAGTGAGCGTGGCTTAGTTTATGTGGATATAAAAACTAGTGATGCAGTGAATTTGATGGCATTTTTTGCGAAGTTTGGTGAGGCAGCGGTCTTCCGTAAAGAGCCACAAGAGATGGCGCTGTATACCAAACAATTGACCGAGTATTTGAGCGGTAAGCGTCAGCGCTTTGAGCTACCAATTGATTTTGGCAAACGAGGGACACCTTTTCAACAAGCTGTTTGGCAAGAATTATTAAAAGTGTCATTTGGTGAAAATTCAAGCTATAGCATGTTGGCTGAGACAGTTGGTAAGCCGCAAGCAACTCGGGCTGTTGGGACGGCTGTTGGAAAGAATCCGATGCCAATTATTGTGCCCTGTCACCGAATCTTGCGCAAGGATGGCGGAATTGGTGGATATGCTGGCGGTTTGCCACTGAAGTATCGGTTACTAGAACTTGAGGGGATTACAGTCAAATAAAGAAGTGAGGAAAAAACGCCTAGAGAAAGATGACTCATTTCTCTAGGCATTTTTTATTTACTTGGTATTACAAGCCGCGTTTAATTTTTTCCCACTCACTAGATAAATGTTTGCGAATCAGTTCGAGATATTCCTCGATTAGCTGGTCATACTTTTCGACTAAGGCATCATGTCGCCCCATGTCAGATTGAATCTGGGCATCGTATTCTCGTTCAACGATTCGAGTAATTTTTTTTAGTTGAGATAGGATCTCAATATTTTTTTTATTGCCAAAAAAAGTTAGACGTAGTTTTGACATGATGACATTGAATTCATCAACACTGGTTGTGTATAGGTCAATTTGCTCAGCTTTTACGTGATGGGTATCGGCAGTAGCTATTTCCTTTTTAATGGCGATATTTTGTTGAATAATCAGACGAGATGCATTAAAGATAAGAGGTATTTCGTTGATTAATTCTTCTGAAAATTCAGTAATCTGATTCATCCATTCGATCCGAGTTTCTCTCATAATAGTGGAGTCTGGTTTAGGACCTAAGGCCGATTGATGTGACATTTTTTGAGAAGGTTCTTGCGTCTCATTTTCTTCGTCCTCTTGCGAATCATCTGATTTCTCGTGATTCGTTAATTTTTTTAGTTGTAAGTAGAAATAGAAATTGCAACCGATGGAAACGACTAGTGCCATCAAGGCTGAAGTAAGTAAGATTAGCAGGGTGTTATTTGAATACATTTCGTTTCCTCCACTCAGTAAGTCATTAAATGATAGGGGACTAAGATATAAGTTCTCGTCTTCTTCATTCTACTAGAGGTTCATTAAAAAATCGACCGTTTTTTATAAAAAGTTTAAATAAACTCACTAGAAAGCATCTAGAGTTTAAACTGAGAGTAAAATAAGGTATAATAAGTAAGACAGCCTTGTGAAGAAAAAGTTTAAGTAGCAAGAGGAGGAAATAATAGTATGAAGAAAATTTTAGTTGTAGATGATGAAAAACCAATTTCCGATATCGTAAAGTTTAATTTAACTAAGGAAGGCTATGAAGTCTTTACTGCCTATGATGGTGAAGAGGCGATTGAAAGAGTTAAAGAAGTTGAACCTGATTTAGTTTTGCTAGATTTGATGCTACCAAAAATCGATGGACTAGAAGTTTGTCGTGAAATTCGCAAAAGTTATGACATGCCGATCATTATGGTGACGGCCAAAGATTCAGAAATTGATAAAGTATTAGGGCTAGAATTAGGGGCAGATGATTATGTCACTAAGCCATTTTCAAATCGAGAACTCGTTGCTCGTGTCAAAGCTAATTTAAGACGCCAAGGATCTGTCAGTAGTAAAGTTCAAGAAGAAGAAGAGTCGAATGAATTAGAAATAGGCGCGTTGACTATTCATCCAGATGCGTATATTGTGTCTAAGCGTGGGGAAAAAATTGAATTAACCCACCGTGAGTTTGAGCTATTACATTATTTAGCGAAACACCTAGGTCAGGTCATGACTCGTGAGCATTTACTTCAAACTGTTTGGGGCTATGACTATTACGGCGACGTCCGCACAGTTGATGTAACCGTTAGACGTTTGCGTGAAAAAATCGAAGACAGTCCAAGTCATCCTGCTTGGTTAGTGACTCGTCGTGGCGTAGGCTATTATCTACGCAACCCGGATCAAGACTAATTAAAGCAGTTGTGATTAGACTGTTAACTAACCCATAGATATGATGCGTGCTATCAGCTCTATGGGTTTCTATAGTTTAGGGGGGCAAGAGCATGCGGAAAAAAATTCGTTTTTTCCAATCTGTTCATTTCAAAATCGCCGTGGTGTTTGTTCTCCTGCTGTTGATATCAGTAGAGATCATCGGGGCTATTTTTATTCGTGAATTAGAGAAAAATAACATTTCTGCCTTTAAGGACAGCATTGATGCGAATGTCGAGCAGCTAGCTTCGACTCTCAGCGCAGAGCTTAACTCATCGGATGATGAAGGGGATTTAAGGCTTAAACGAGCGGTGACGGAGTTTTCTAAGAAGGATGTTTTTGAGGTTCGAGTCGTGGATGACAAAGGAATTGTTCGTGCCACCAGCGATGCCAACCGTCAAAGTGATATTGGTAAACGAAATGATGTACCTGAATTGGATGATTTTACTGAAAAGCGGAAGGAAATTAAAAATTCGGCGACTAACAAGCGAGTGTATATTAATGTTCAGCAAATAAAATCACCAACGGGAGATGCTGTAATTGGTGCTCTTTATGTGAAGAGTGATATTGAAAGCCGCTATAAGGATATTAATGATACGGCGCTGATTTTCTTCTCTGCTTCGATGATTGCTATCTCTATTTCTTTGGCAGTTGCGCTTTTAGTTGCACGGACAATCACTAAGCCGATTGGTGAGATGCAGCAACAAGCTCTAAAGATTGCTCAAGGAGATTACAGTGGAGAGATAGAAGTTCATGGTCAGGATGAGCTGGGGCAATTAGCTCAGACCTTTAATGAACTGTCGGACCGAGTATCTGAGGCTCAAGAAACCTTGGAAGCTGAAAGGCACCGCTTAGATAGCGTTCTTTCTCATATGACCGATGGGGTTATTGCAACGGATCGCCGTGGGAAAGTGATTATCATTAATGAAATGGCACTGCTACTTCTTAATACGACTAGCGAAGAGGCGGTAAATAAATCTATTTTAGAAGTTTTGAATATTCATGAGAATTATACTTTGCGCCAATTGTTAGAGGAGCAAAACGACCAAGTGATTGATGTCAGCCTCTCAGAAGAAGAACAGTCTCTTTTGAAGGCTGAATTTGCGATGATTCGACGTGAATCTGGCTTTATAAGTGGGCTAGTTTGTGTGCTACATGATGTGACTGAGCAAGAAAAAAATGAGCGAGAACGTCGTGAATTTGTGTCAAATGTCTCTCATGAATTGCGGACGCCTTTGACGAGTATGAAGAGTTATTTGGAGTCTTTAACTGATGGGGCATGGAAAGATCCAGAGATTGCGCCTCGTTTCTTAAATGTGACCTTAGAGGAAACGGACCGAATGATTCGAATGATTAATGACCTTCTACATTTGTCGCGAATCGACGCTCAGAAGAGTCCTATCCAGCTAGAGCTAGTTAATTTGAATGAGATGGTTAATTTTGTTTTGGAGCGTTTTGAGATGATGATTCGCAGTCAAAATCAAAATTATACGATTAAAAAAGAGTTTACCCGTCGAACGATTTGGACGGAAGTTGATCCAGATAAAATCATTCAAGTGCTTGATAATATTATGAATAATGCACTAAAGTACTCGCCCGATGGTGGAGAAATTACTTGTACATTGTTAGAAACACATAATAATGTGATTATTTCAATTTCTGATCAGGGGATGGGAATTCCTCAACAAGATGTGAAACGTGTCTTCAATCGCTTTTTCCGAGTGGACAAGGCTCGTTCTCGGGCAATGGGAGGTTCTGGCTTGGGACTGGCTATTTCACGAGAAGTCATTCAAGATCATGGCGGTTCAATTTGGGCTGAAAGTGAAGAGGGCAAGGGGTCGACTTTTTATATTTCCTTACCTTATGAGCCGATTGAGGAGGATGATTGGATATGAAACTAGTTGATAAATTAATCCGTTTCGGACTAGTAGCAATGATCGGGTTGAGTCTCTTTTTAACTTGGAAAATTTGGACAAATTCTGGCAGTAAAGAACCAGTCGAGTCGCTGAAATCGGCTGAAAACACCATGAGCTTAAAGCAGCCTAAAGATGTTTTTAGTCCAGTTAAATTAATTTATCATGATGAAGAGGGAAAGCATTTTTATACGAATAAGGAAAACTTAATCTCGGCTATGACAAAGGAAGTTCTACGGTTATCTCGTGAGCATTTTACAGTTTATTCTGGTAAAGAGGCGACAAAGTTTATAGAGGCAAAGAGATCACCGAATTCATTTGAATTGTTGATGGCTAGTCCGCTAGAATTAAGTTATTTTCTGAAAATTAATGGTCAAGAGGTCACCAAAGGCATAAAAGAGACAATGAAGTTTCAGAGATTGATTGTCTCTCTTGAGGAAGAAGTCTTGTATATTTTGAATGACCAAGATAATCAGGTTTATCGGATAAAAATCAAGGGTGAGTTAAGTGAAATTAATCGATTGTTAAAAGAAGACAATAATCGTTATATAGAAGTAATTCAGGATGACGATGATTTACCTGTCTTTTACCAGTATAAAGATGAGATAAAGTTGAAAAAATATAGTTATATCCTATCAACTCAGTCTTACACACTGTTTTCTCAAGCTTTTTTTGACAACGCGCAAGAAATTATGCCGAATGACGATAATAAAAATAGTAAAGATGTTAATTTGATTAATGCGGAAGGCGGTAGCTTGAAGATCAGCTACGGAACTGGGGAAGTTTCTTTTAGTGGAAGGCTTATGCAGGAACCACTTGCGGCGGATATGACACCCAATATTTATACGAATAGCTTTTACTATGTTCAGAGTATCGGAAATTCAATGGGAACGGTCCGTTATTTTGAAGAAGTGGATAATCGCGTGACGTATCGTAATTTTGTTGAAGGGTTTCCTGTTTTTAGCGATCATACTCGCGGACGGGTCGAGGTAACCTGTACGAATCAACTTGTTCAAGTGATGACCAATCAAGAAACTATCCAAGTGCCGATACCGTCTGATGAAGAAGTGACTTTGCCTACGACCGAGGAAGCAGTGGCTCAGCTTGAACGAGCGGGGATTGCTCGTAAGGACCTCGAAGATTTACAATTGGGGTATACGTGGGAAACCAATCGTGAGACAAAGCAGGTGGTGGATTTGGTGCCAGAATGGTACGTCAAGATTGATAATTATTGGGACAGTGTTGCAAATGTTGCCTCGAAGACCCAAGAAGGGGGAGGTGAAGGGTAATGGATTTTAAGCGAATCGAATTGATTTTCTTTTATGCCTTTTTAGGGCTAAATTTATTTTTGCTATTTACCTTTCGTCAAAGCCAGATTGATCAGGTGCCAGTTTCAGAGATGACGACTGTTGCTGATATTGAAAGCCGTCTAAAGGTCGATAAAATTTCTTTTGAAGGGAGTTTTTCTGCTAAGGTTTATGAGGGCTACTATCTGAGTGCTGAAACAACTAATTTTCACACAGTGGTTAAGGGGGGCTATGATAAAATCGAAAATCATCGCCTTTCTAGAACGTTGTCACCAAGTAGTCAAGTGACCTTTCAAGAGGATGCTTTGGAAAAGGCTTTGAAGCCACTTCTTAGTAGTGACGAGCCAATTCTTTATGCGCCTGAATACCGGCTACTAGATAAACCAACGGTTGAATTACCAGAGATTGTGTTATCTCAAGAATTTGAGGGAGTGCCTTTTTATGATGAGACCTCGGAGTTGGTATTTGATGTTCAGATTAGTGAAGGTGAGATGATGACGATAAAAGGGTATAGTCAAACACATTTATCTGAGATCCAGCCTTTGCGTGAAAAACAGGAAGTAGTTAGTGAAAATGATGCAATTAAGACCTTGTATATGAGTAACAGAATCCCTAGTGAATCTAAAATTCTTAAAACAGAATTAGCCTATACTCGCCTCTTTACCGTTAGGGATAAGAATGTTTATATCCCTGCTTGGTTTGTTTGGATTCAAACGAATAAGGATAATATTCAGTTGGAGCGGGTCAATGCGTTTACTAATTCGGTTATTTCTGCTAGTATTCCAGAGGTTAAAAAATAATGAAAACCTTCTTCTTTCGGCTTATTGTGGCGATTGGAGAAGGTTTTTTACTGAATAGTGAGGAGAATCTAGCTCATAATTTTAAACAATGAATTTTAAGCGGTTTTCTGCTATAATGAACGAGTATGAAATGAGAGAGGGGAATCACGCCTTGGATAGTCAAGAAGCGTTTAAAGTGAGTATTTTAGCCAGTGGAAGTACTGGAAACTCCCTTTATATAGAATCAGCTAAACAAAAAATATTAGTAGATGCGGGCCTTAGTGGTAAAAAAATTACCAGTTTGATGAATGAAGTTGGTCGTTCGCCGGCTGAGTTAGATGCTATTTTAGTGACCCATGAGCATACGGATCACATTCACGGGGTAGGTGTGCTATCGCGTAAGCATGGTATTGATGTTTATGCGAATGAGAAAACGTGGGAAGCGATGACTAAAAATGTTGGGGCGATTGATCCTGAGCATAAATGTATCTTTGAAAGAGGTAAAACCTTGACCTTTGGTGATATGGACATCGAAAGTTTTGGTGTCTCTCATGATGCGGCTGATCCTCAATTTTATCAGTTTCACCGTAATAATAAACGGTTTGTGATTTTGACGGATACAGGTTACTGTAGCGAACGAATCAAGGGAACGATTAAGGATGCAGATGCTTATTTGATGGAAAGTAATCATGATTTAAGTATGCTACGAATGGGAAAATATCCTTGGAGTTTGAAGCAACGGATTTTAGGAGATAAAGGTCATCTATCCAACGAAGATGGCGCTTTGGTGATGACTGAATTGATTGGCAATCAAACGAAGCGAATTTATTTGGGCCATTTGAGTAAAGAGAATAATATTAAAGAATTAGCCCATATGACCATGGAAAATACTTTGCAAGAGCATGATTTTGGTGTGGGGCATGATTTAAAGGTTTTTGATACAGATCCAGATATAGCGAGCGCATTATTCGCCATTTAAAAAAACTCAATTCTGTTTTGGCAGAATTGAGCTTTTTTTGTTTATTCGGCTTGTTTTTTCTGTGTATTTTTGACATTTTCAGCATCAAGTGTTAATTCAACGGTTGCTGTTTTCTTGTCGCTTTCACGATAAAACGTGATTTTAACTGTATCGCCGACTTTTTTCTTATAAAGAATGGATTGTAAATCTGATCCTGTTTCAACCTCTTTATCATCGATTGCAACAATAACATCATATTGTTTTAAGCCAGCTTTTTCAGCAGGTGATGCAGCTGTGACATCACGGACAATAACTCCAGATGTGACATCAGCAGGAATCTTCAAGATTTTTTCCTGTTGTTCGCTGCTTACAGCAGATAGATCAGACATGCTGACACCTAGCATTGGACGAGAGACTTTTTTGTTTGTTTCTAATTGGTTGATGATTTCAACCACATCGTTACTAGGAATTGAGAAGCCCATCCCTTCGGCAGAAACACCAGAAGTTGCTTGAGCGATTTTAATTGAGTTGATGCCGATTACTTGGCCAGCGGCATTGACAAGTGGGCCGCCAGAGTTCCCTGGGTTGATAGCAGCATCAGTTTGAATCGCATTGATTTGAACTGTTTGTCCACTTTCGTTTTGGCTGGTAATATTCCGATCTTTACCAGAGATAATCCCTTGTGTCACACTATTAGCATAGATAGAGCCAAGAGGAGAACCAATAGCAATTGCGGGCTCACCTAGTTTAACAGCATCAGAATCGCCAAACTCAGCAGTTGCTTTGACATTTTCAGCATTGATTTCTAACACAGCTAAGTCAGTATAGACATCACTTCCAACTAATTTTGCATCGACCTTAGTTCCGTCGCTGAGGATAACTTCTAGGCCATCAGAGCCTTCAACTACGTGATTATTTGTCACGACATAAGCTTTCTTGCCATCTTTTTTATAGATAACGCCGCTTCCTTCGCTACTAGCTTCTAAATCAGAGCCGTCAGAGCTGTCTTCGCTTGGCTGTTGTTCTTCTTGACCAAACATTCCTCCCAGACCACCGTAATCTTGTGAGCTTTGTTGTTTTTGTAAGTTAACCACAGAAACAACGGCTTGTTCTACTTTTTCAACAGCTTTAGTCGTATCACTTTCAACGTTATACTTAACATTGCTAACTTGTGTTGTATTGGCCTTATTATTAGAAGATGAATTGGTTGTCAGTTCTTCTTTAGCTGCAGGCGGTGTGTAGAGCATCAAAGCTACGCCGCAGGTCACTAGACCACCAACGACACCTCCTGCAATCCCTTTAATGAAACCAGAACCTTGTTTTTTTGGTGAATATGGGGTTACATCTTTTCTCATATTAAGCGGTGCTAGGCACCTTTCCTCCTTTTATGTTATATTTTCGTTATAGTCATTATACATTTACCTTACACCTATAGTCTAATATCTTAGTTTGAATATTTTATGAAAAAGCTCGTACAAATCAACTGACAATTAATGAAAAAACCTTTTTTACTTGTGAAAAACGTGAAGAAAAAGCGATTCTCATGAAGATTTAATCAGGGTTACCCACAGTAGTTATCCCCAGAAACTGTGAATTGTGTAAAACTTTTGAGGATAACTGGTATAATAGTCTTAAGGAGTCATCACACACTCATAACTATCCACATCTTTGTGGATAAGTCTGTGGATAAATGTGGATAACTTTTCACTTGGTTTTTAGCCACAAGTAGATTAATATTTAAGAAGAGCTCGGCAAATAGGCTAGACACGTAAGAGAGTTGAGCAGCTACGCACTTGTGTGGCGATTTTATAAAAGGATGGATGATATGAAAGTACGAATTATTGCTGTGGGTAAACTAAAAGAGAAGTATCTGAAACAGGGGATTGATGAGTATGCGAAGCGTTTGGGAAAATACTGTAAGTTTGAAATCGTTGAGGTTGGGGATGAGAAGGCGCCTGAGACCTTAAGCGAGGCTGAAATGATACAGATCAAAGTCAAGGAAGGGCAGAAGATCTTGGCTAAAATTGGCGATAGTGATTATGTATATGCACTTGCTATTAATGGAAAAGATTACACATCTGAGGAATTTGCTGCTTCTGTGGATAAGGTAACAACTCAGGGGAAAAGTACAATTAATTTTGTGATTGGTGGTTCTTTAGGTCTTTCTGATGAGGTTATTAACAGGTGTGACCAACAGCTTTCTTTTGGTCGAGTGACGTATCCTCATCAGCTGATGCGGTTGATTTTGTGTGAACAGATTTATCGCTGTTTTAGGATTATTCATGGGCATGCGTATCATAAGTAATGAGGTTTTTGGTAGGGAACGGCTTTATACGGGGAACTATCGTGATTAAGGCCGTTCCAATTGCCTTAGGTGAGGGCTTTTGAATTTTAGGTTGTTGTATGACTCAAAAATCATCTTTTCCACAGTTCTATGCACTAGTGAATTACTATTTTAAAGTTGTTAACTAATGTATAATAAGAACGTTAAGTGAAAGAGAGGGAGTATAGATGAAAAAATCTTTTCTTAGAGTTGCCGTGGTATTGTTTTTGTTTTTGTTGGGGTCTTGTAGTAAAGCTGATAGTTATGATCAGTCCATGCAAAAAGTTAAAGAAGCGATTGTTGAACGAAAGTTTGAGCAAGCTGAGGGTTTTGCTGAAATGGCATCCGAAAGTCGCCCAAAAGATGAAAAGGCACAAACTTATTTAAAACAGATTCAGCTCTATTTAGAAGCTTTAGAAAACAAAGAAGCTAAAGAAAATGAAAAGGCTGTTAATAAATTTCAAAAGGTCATAGAAGTAACTGGTGGTTCAGATAAGTTAGTGAGCTATGCTGAGAATGAAAAAGTAGAATTAGAGGAGCTTGTCGCTGATTCTAGTAAAAAAGACGCGGTAAAAGAAGCTAAAGAAGAACAAGCTGAGTCCGTATGGAATGTGGAAAAATCAGAAAAACTAAAGATGTTTATGGAACAATTTAGTAAAGTAATGGGGCAGAACTATAAAAACTATAGCCAATTAAACAACGTTGATTTATACGGTTTACTACTACCTGATGCTGTTTTTAATGGGGATACACAACTTGCGATTGAAAATCAGCCAGTTGAGGTCGAATGGTCAGAAACTGGTAAGGGGAAGGCGGCATATCAGTTAGTTGCAGTTTACTCAGATGCGGAAACACAGCCTTATTTGGCAAAGCATGTTTATTTTTTTGTAATCGAAAGCGGATCACCTAAAGTATTCTTGACTCAACAAAATCAAGGCAACAATGAGAATTTCTTACATTTTACTGAAACTGAAAATGAGGACTTAATTAATGGATTTATCAGTATCGTAAACGGTGAGCAAGTAGTGATGACTGAAAAGAAAAAGCAATCTGATACTAATCTTACAGCAAAAGAGTTTGCAAAGCTATATTCTAGTTGGTCGGGTGAAAATTATCCTATTATGCATCATGATGAATATCTTGAACGAGTTAATAAAAAAGATACCACGAATGAAGAGTTAGCAGTTGTAATTACTTACATGGATCGTGATGAAAATACACTTCAATGTACAGTTGATATCCCTGGCAAAATGTCTAGTTTTTTCTATACTTTTAATAAACAGGAACAGAAAGTCTACTTAAACCACAATACAGCGGGATATGCTGTTGAAGATGCAAAAGAGTTTACTCAGTATATTCAAGAAAATAAGTAGGCTACTGTATCATTATTTTTGAGGTAATAATGCTAGTGATTTAAGATAATAACTATGAAGCTAACCTACTTGTCGTTGATGATAGGTTAGTCTTTTTATTACACCTCTAAAAATTAAGGAGAAAGTTATTATGAAATAACACCCTTCAATTAACAGAGTTAAATTAGTAAAGGAATGGACCTAGAAAACTAGTGATATCAGATGATAGTTTTGATTTTATTCGTCAATGCATCAGTGAAAAAAATCGAGATCATATAGTGGTTATCGACCTGATGGTTAAGAATGAACCAATCAAAATTAATATGGTACGTATTGATAGTGTTACTCAAAATATTGCTTATTATCATCTGAGAATACCCTCACATTTACTACTTGATTAAAAGAGGCCGAAGAACTGATAGGTAAAAATGATGAGATGGGTTAGCTATTATCCCCTGTTGAAAAAGTGAAATTAGTCATATCTCATTTTCATTTGTTCAATTTCGTTCTTTATTTTATCGACAAAGCTCACAGGTTCAAGGACTTGAACATTTTTACCTTGACTTAATAACCACATGATAACACCTGTATCTTGAGCGGTAGCCTGAATAATGACACTTTGATCATCATGCGTTTTAATAACTTTGGCATTGGGAAGTTTATCAAGAGCGGCTTCAATAATTCCCCAGAACTGAAAAGAGAAAGTTGTTTCTTTTCCTGAATACATGAAGTATGTTTTTTCTCTTAATTGACTTTCTTCTAATTTATACTGTTGAGGGATTTTAAAGACAGTATTTAATGACTCTATTTTTTGTATGCGATCAATTCTTAAGTTTATATACCGTTTTTTATCAAGTTCAAAACAAATAGCATAAAAGTAATACTCTGAAAAAAAGATAGAGACAGGAAGTACTTGTCGGTCAATAGGTTGCCCTCTATTTTTTTTGTAATTAATAGTAATTATTTTTTTCTCTTGAATCAATTTATCCACTTTAGCTATTTTATCAAGTAGCAGTTCTTTATGTTTTAGGGAGTGGTAAAAGGTCAGCTCATTTTTGATCGATTTTTTGAGCTCAAGTGCATCTTCTTCGGCTACTAATTGAAGCAATGACGTGACTAAATTTTCTGTTTCAACGGTATTGAATGCTCTGCTTTCAAGTAAAATTTTTAAAATGACATGTAATTTTTGTTTATCTAGTTGAGAAGAAGAGACCAGATGATATTTTTTTGTGTGGTTGTCGAAAATTAAGGAATAACCAAATTGTGAACCTGTGAGTTTGATTACTTGCATATCGCGTTGTATTGTTCTGATGGTAGTTGTATAATCATCGGCTAATTTTGGAATAGCGATTTCCTCACCATTTAGTAATTTAAAAATGAGTGTTGCGAGTCTATCATTGCTGCTCAAAAGAATTCCTCCTAATTTGAAATGTCATAATATGACGCTAGTTAATGGTATCATGGAAATAGATTAAGTGAAAGTGTTTACCTACAGTAAATGGCATTTCTATGTGTCGTTTCTATAGTGTAAATAAATCCAATAACTCGGCCCATTTCATACAGCGTGTCAAAGACAAATGTAGTGAAAAAGGGAGTGTCAAAAGGACAGGCAATTTCAAAAGAGTGTCTGTATAATTAATGTATGGAGGAAAGGTGAGTAGTTTGATTAAGCCAAGTAAAGCAGAAGGATTAAATGGTGTTTATAAACAGTTAGCTAATTTGATTGGTATTGAGAATTGTTTAACTGTCTATAAAGAATTTAAAGGAATAACAGTCACCTTTCCTACAAAACTGATTGATTCGTCATTTGTTAAATTAGAAATGAAGCAGGAAATTTTGAATGGAAAAATATACTCACGAGCTGATATTCAAAAAATAGCGATTCTTTATGATTACTCAGAACGACAAATCAGGCGTTATTTAAAAGAAATTTATCATGATTTATAGTGTGGTGAATCGATCTAATTATCGAGTTATTTTGATAGAATTACTACTTTTCGTTTACAGATAAATGGAGATAGAGGAAGTACATAGATATTATTTTTTGATTTAATAGTTGCATGAGTACATCAATACTCCTAAGTAAGTTATTTTAAATATAAAGGTAGAATTAGCAAATTGCAGGTAATTTTAGAGACGGAAGTTTATTTAAAGTGGTTTTAATGGTTGTGTGAAAGAAAAGTAAATATGACTTTTCTTTAGTTAATAAGATTAAAGAATTTTAACAAAAGCGGCAGTAAAATGTAGGTCTGATATGAAAATAGTAGTTACCAGTTTTTTATAAGGTTATTTGATTTTGTAGATGAGTAGCTCAAGGATTTTTATCATTAGAAAAAGTTGTACATTTTAACATGTATAGAGAGTCTTTGGAGATTGATCAATAATTTTTATTTTCAAATATATAACACGAGGAGTGATAAATAATGAAAAAGAAATTTGGGTTGAATTCATTAAAGGAAAAAGCTAAAGATTTGGCTAATAATGAAAAAATCAAGCAAGGCATTTCAGCAGTACAAGAGGCAACAGAAAATATAAAACAATCAGAGGTGTTCATTCGAACAACTGAAAACGTAGAAAAAATTGAAGAGGAGGAATTGCATAACAAAGAGCTAGATATATCTAAAAAGCAATTGGAAAAATACGATGTATCAAATATTTTGAAAAAAACAGCGCAAAAGTCTAGCCAAATTTCTAAACAGGTTATAGAAACAGGCGCAGAAACTTTTGTAAATACAAAAGAAAAGTTTGATGTCATGAAGGCAGTGGCAATATCTTTATCAACTATAGTTGGGCAACAAAAAAATTTAAATTGGGAAGAAAATTTTGAATTTCTTTATGTTAGTAGAAAAATTCTTAAAAGCTTTGATCCTTTCGAAATAATCGTTAGTCAATCAGAAGAAATTGCTAGACAATTTGATGGATATTATGGAGAAGATTTGCCATATGGGAGAGCGTTAGATTTTAACAAAGTAGGAAATCATCAATTTGATGCGATTGCTTTTTTTCCAGTTCCTAGTAAGAATCTTTATGAGATGAAAGAATACGGAATGATCATTAATACTGACTGTATAATCATTAAGTTTGAAGTAAACAATACCGTTAATCTATTGGGAAGAGATATAGAATATAGTAAAACTTCTAATATTGAAGAATGTATCTATTTTGATAGGATTGAAGATGTAAAAAGAGAAGGTTCTATTTTGCAAATAAGTTATTTTGACATAGATGAACAATTTAAAATACTAAATATCCATGATAAATATAAAGCAGTTCATTTTAGTGATCTTCTAAATGAATTGTTGTCGTTTGCAAGTAAGTTCGACTATGGAGTGGACGATTCGTTACAAAAAGTAGTCACTTTTCCTAGCTACGAGTTACCTGAATTAGATCTTGAAAGAAGAATGGAGTACATACAGGGGGGCGTTAATCAGTCTATTACGGGAAGTCTAAACAGAAATATAGATAGTATTGATTATTCTTATCAAGAAGCAAAAAATTATCCTCAAGGTGCAGGCTACTATGCAGAATACTTGAATGCGGAAGTTTTAAATACACCGATTACAAAAGTGGAAATGGTAGCTAAAAGCAATCCTGGTCAAAGACATGGTACTGGAGATAATGCTGCTGATTTTAAAATGACTAATCGCTTTACGGGTAAGAATCAAATGGTTCAGCTTAAGTATAAGAGTAGCCCTAGACAGCTAGCTAGAGATGTTATGGAGTATGATAATGCAGTAATGATTCCACCAGACAAATATGTAGAAACGATGAAATTATTAAAAAATGATCCTGAATTTAAAGGGAAAGTGAGTAAAAAGAAAATACAAAGTGTAATGAAAGGGAGAGTTCCGTATGATCTGACTATTAGTCTGAATAGATCGTTGCCTAAAAAAATCGGGATGGATGTGGCTTTGAGTGCAAAACAATCTTTAACACCAGCACTTGTAACCACAGGGTGCTCTGCGTTGATTGCGGTTTGGAAAGGTGCTGATCCTAAAGAAGCTATTCAAATTTCACTAAAACAAGGGGGGAAATCTTTGGTCATATCTACAGCTATAGGTAGTACGGCCAAAATTGCAGGACGAATTAGTGCAACTAGGTTAGCTAAAAAAAGTGCTGAAGGAATTAGCATTAAAAACTTAGCAGAAATTTCTCAAAAAACTGCAAAAAATGTCGGAAGAATAGCAACAGTTTCTACTTTAGCAATCACTGTTGTACCTGATCTTACAAATGCAATTAATGGGAAAGTATCAAAACAACAATTGGCTAAAACACTTATAACAACTGGTGCAGGACTAGTAGGTGGTGCAGCTGGAAGTGGGGTTGCTAGTATACCGTTGGCCATTTTTGCAACAGAAGCAACCTCACAATTATATGATAAGTATGTTAAAGATGATGTATTAGTAAATTATCAAATTTTTAAAGAAGTATTTATTGATTTAGTGAATAGGTATCAGTTGCCTATAGACGATGTTAACTCAATAATTGAAGAAACTTTTGGAAACCCACTTTTCAATGAGCAGTTGCTTAAATTGCAATTTGAATGTCAAGGATATACCAAAGCGAAATATGCAGTAGTCTATTCTCAATTAGAAAATTCTATCAATGAAATATTATTGGGACGACCTCTAATCAATGAAGATGATCTAGTGGTTTTGAAAAAAAATATTATTTAATTGTCTTATCTTGTTTAAATTAAATAGGATAGATAGCATTATTTTATCACAAGGTCTAATCATCTTAGTTGATGGTTTGGCGATGTTCACCCTTAAAGAAAATAAGTGGTTCAATATAAGTAATAAATACTTTTAACACAGGAACTATCTAACATCTAGTTGATGAAACAATTAACAAAATAAATATATATTATTTCTATGAACCAATCAGCCAAATTCGTGGATGATTGGTTTATTTTTGTCTTAACTTTTTTAGGAGGAATTTATCATGAATCAGCAGTCGGCCAAACGTATAGACATTGTCAGCATCAAATTAGTAAAGGAGTCATCTATTATGTATCAGCCCAGGAAACTAGTGACACCAGATGATGGTTTTGACCTTATTCGTCAATTTATCGGTGAAAAAGATCGAGAACATTTAGTGGTTATCGGTGTGAATGTGAAGAATGAACCAACCATCATCAATATCGCCCATATTGGCAGTGTCACGCAAAGTATTGCTCATGTAAGAGAGATCATGAAACCGTTAATATTGAGTAATGCCGCCGCCTTTTTCATCGCTCACAATCATCCGAGTGGTGACGTGACACCATCTGAGAATGATCTCGCGTTCACCACACGATTAAAACAAGCTGGAGAGCTAATTGGTATAAATTTGGTGGATCATTTAATTGTTAGTGAACGTCAGTATTATTCGATGAAAGAGAACGATCAATGCTAAACGATATAGGAGGAAAACATATGTTGAAAAAAGCACAAGAGCTGTTATTAAAACAGTATCAGATTGAATCGAAAGGGGATGAGTGGGCTTATGAGAGCGTCACGATGGAAAAGGAGGAAATTGAGCCAGAGTTATTGCCAAAAAATAGGCAACTCCCAGACTTAGTAATGACTCATGTCCATGTTTTTGATGATGAAATATCCCAAAATAGTTACACGGTGTATTTCATTATGAATATGACAAGTGACATTGAGTACATTAGAGGCGTGTTGTTAAATGGAGAATTGGTCTGGCATCAAACAGGCAATCAACCTGAGCAAGTCGAATAAGGGCAAATGAGTATGATGTGCGGGTCTATCACTAAAAGACAAGTGATGGGCTATTTTTATTGCCAAAATTTAAGCCAGCTATAAAAAGGTCAAGTAAAAACTGAACTATTTTAAAATTGTTTGTTGTGATTTTTAATGCAACATAAATAAACCTAGAGAAGAATACAAATTTTTTCTAGGTATCTG
>NZ_JCAQHY010000122.1:0-25933 GCF_059621045.1 Vagococcus sp. WN80Y | reverse complement strand
GAGTTTGGGACGTAAGTCCGAAGAACCTTAAGATAGAAGACCGAAAATCGTAAAAAATGATTTTCAGTCTTCTATTTTTTAGATTATTAGGAGAATCCTCTTTGTTTTCTAGCTTACTTAGCCTATATTTCCTTAAATTTACTGCCATTAACGCGAATCCAATTTCATTGTGTGTCTGCTGTTTCCCTCGAACAGAGAACCGAGTGAACCCTAAACAAGCCTTCAAATGTCCGAAAGCAGGTTCGACGTCAATTTTTCGTTGGCGATAGAGTTTACCTGTTTCTTCTTCTGAAAGCAGCTGTTGAATCGTCGCTTTAAAGTATTCCCAGTTCATGTTCTTTTGAATCTCACGATTTTTGTCACTCTTCGCTTTTGTACAGTGGCTTCGAAGAGGACAATTCGAGCAGTCTTCACATTCATACCGTTTTAAATACCGTTTAAAACCATACTTATCTGTACGAATAGAATAATTTCGAAAATTCATTTTCCGTCCGTTTGGACAAAGAAACGTATCCTCTAATTCTTGGTACGGCCAGTTTGCGGGAAGGAATGGGTTTTGTTTAAACTTTTTCTTCTGTTCTTTATGATACATGGCATAAGTGATGAGTGGTGTTCGCTCATGATCTTCTAAAATCGCTTGATAGTTTTCTTCTCCTCCGTAGCCGGCATCTGCGACAATATAGTTTGGCAGTTCAAAGAAACGCTCCTTTAAAATGGTTAAAAAAGGGCGCAATGTCCGTGTATCTGTTGGATTTGAGAAAAGCTCATAGCCTAAAATATACTGATTGTTCGTGGCGATTTGAAGATTATAACCTGCTTTCAACTGCCCATTTTTCATGTGATCGTCTTTCATGCGCATAAAAGTGGCATCTAGGTCAGTTCTAGAGTAACTGTTTCGTTTTCCTAAAATCTGTCTATGTTTTTGATAAGCGAGTTTCCGCTCTTTAAAGTCCTTGAAAAGTTTTCTTAATTTTTTAGGAACTTTTCGTTTAGAACGGATTGATTTGCGCGTAATGCCATCCTCTGCTTGTTCGATTTTTTCTGTAAACTTTTCGACAACATGCGCGAGATTTTCTTCAATCTTGCCTAATTCAGTGACAGATAATTCTTTTGAGGACTCTCGTTCAATTTCAGGAATAATTTGATTTTTTAGCAATTCATCGTAAAGAAAATTTGATTTTTCAGTGAGCTTTTTATCAAAGTTCTCAATCGATTTTTTCCAGACAAAAGTATATTTATTGGCGTTGGCTTCAATCTTTGTGCCATCAATAAAAATTGCTTCTTCATCGATTAGTTGTTCCTTGACTAATTGGCTACGGAACTGGACGAAGCACTCCCGAAGGAGTGTGTTCACTAGTGGAGTCACTCGGAAACGATTAATGGTTCGATAGCTGGGTTGATAACTTTGAGTGAGCCACATCATGCGAATACTGTCTTTTGTCAACGCTTCAATCTTGCGACCAGAAAATACAGATTGCGTGTAAGCACATAAAATCATCTTCATCATCATTTTTGGATGATACGAAGAAGGGCCCATTTGATGGTGAAAAGGAAGAAAACGTTCCTCTGGAATACTTTCAACTAATTGATCAATGGCAAACCCAATATCATTTTTTTCTAACTGAAAACTAAAATCTAGAGGAAGAATGACTTGATTTGTGGTATAATTTTTAAACATAAGAACACCTCGCTAGTTTATTTGTTTTGTCACTTTTATTTTAGCAAAGGTGTTCTTATTTTTGTACAAAAAAATAATCCAGATGCCAATCAATTTGACTGATATCTGGATTTTTCATTGGGACTTACGTCCCAAACTCACCCAATTAAATAAAAATCTATTTAATTTTATAATTCCCATTTATTTTGTCTCATAAACTTCGACATCAAGTTCCAAAAGAAAAGAGGGGGAGACAAAAGTCTCGCCCTCGTTGTTTTCACGTATGTTATGTGATAAACGTGCTCCAAAAGTCTGCTCACTACGTCTTACTACGCTACGCTTCGTTGTCCTAAACTTCTAAGCAACTAAAGTTGCAAGCCATCATTCTTTGGGCTTTAGCCCTTAGAAATGAGGGACATCGAAGAGAGTTAAGGCTCTTCGATCTCAACAACTTTTAAATGCTAAAGCATTAAGAGTTGCCATTATTCTTAGTGCTTTAGCACTTAGAAATAAGGGACACTACACGTTGTTTCGTTATCCTAAACACTAAGCAAGTAAACTTGCAAGAGTTAAGGTATCGAAGTTTACGTAGCGCTCGAAGCAAAACGACTTTATGTCCCAGCTTCGCTGATGCGTTTTATTTTGTTCCTTCCGGTTGAGTCACTTTTTCTATATGGTGACACAGCTCAGGAAAACCATTTGGTATAAAGAGTTGTTTAACGTATAATATACTTAGACACGTATAAAATTAGGCTGGATGGTGAGTATCTTGAATGAAAAAGAAAAGTTTGAAATTGACCGAAAAAGAAAACTACGCTATGTAGGAGTTTACGAAACATTATATAAAATGATCTACGACGGAATTTATCCCATCGATTCCAGACTCCCCTCTGAAAATGATTTAGCTGAACAAATGGGGGTTTCCAGAATGACCTTAAGACAAGCGTTACAATTTCTTCAAGATGATGGCGTGATTAAAAATGTAAAAGGAAAAGGGAATTTTGTTATCCATAATGCAGCTAGCTGGTCTAATGGACTTGAAACAAGCAATCACCCTGTCAAAACTTGTCTAATACCGGAAATTGATGAGGTTGAGTTGGCTTTTCATTTAGAACCCTCTACCGAATATACCGATAAAATACTAAAGAAAAAAACAACCGTCGTCGCTTTTATTGACCGTTGGTACAAATCAAATGGGGTCGCTGTAGCTTATACCTTTTCTACAATGCCAATTGAAACAATTACTGAGCAAGAATTGGATTTAAAAAATACCGATCATTTGAAACAATTCATCGAAGAAGACATCTACGGCCTACTAAACCGATCCCAGCTCAATATTCAATATTCGAAGGTTGGGAATATCTCAGCAGTAAAGTACAAACTGTCTGAAAACGATGATTTTTATTTGATTCAAGAGGAGCTCTTTTTAAAAGGGGATTTTCCAGCCCTACATAATAAACATTACCTACCGATTGACCTCAGTACAATCGAAATTAATACTCAACCCAAAAGATAATCTTAGCAGATTATCTTTTTTTTATTGACATTCTTATGCAAACGATTTAATATACATGTATAGATATTTTAGACATGTATGGAATATCTAGAAAGGAGAAAAATAATGACAGATATTTGTGTACTCGGTAGCCTTAACATTGATTTAGTTATTTCAACAGATCAATTACCAACTATTGGCCAAACGGTTCATGGTATAGACGGAGATTATTTGTTAGGAGGGAAAGGAGCAAACCAGGCCGTAGCTGCCAATCGAATGGGGAGTGAGACTACAATTATTGGGTGTCTAGGCAAAGATACCTTTGGTGATAAAATACTTGATCATCTTTCAAGAGAACCTAATTTATCTCTGGCCTCTATCAAACAAATTGAGGGCGCCTTTACTGGAATTGCAACCGTCTTCAAATTAGCAATAGACAATGCGATTGTTGTCGTGCCAGGAGCGAATAATCTTTGTAGTGAAGAAATTGTTATTGCTAATCAACCAACAATTGAGCAAGCGAATATTTTATTAGCACAATTTGAAGTTCCTATCCCGACATTGCTTGTCGCCTTTAAAATTGCCAAGCATAACCAAGTCACAACCATCCTTAATCCAGCACCCTATCAAGAAATCCCCGATGAGTTGCTACGATTAACTGATTACCTCACACCTAATGAAACTGAATTTGAGGAGCTGTATGGTACCTCGCTATCAACAGTCACGTTACTTGAGGAAGCAATGTTAGCTTGGCAAGCCACTCACTCAGCTCGATTGATTGTTACACGTGGCTCTCAAGGTTCTTCCTATGTAGAAAACAAGCAAGTCATAACTATTCCGGCGATGGAAACACAAGTGGTTGATACAACTGGCGCAGGGGATACCTTTAACGGTTTATTAGCCTATTCTCTTTTACAAAAAATGCCCCTAAAACAAGCCATTATTTTCGCCAGTACCGGTGCCTCCTTATCCACCCAACATTTTGGTGCACAAACTGGCATGCCAACTAAAGAAAGAGTTCAAAAACAACTTTTAAGGAGAACAGAAAAATGAAAAAACTAATTTTAGATATTGACACAGGCGTCGACGACGCAATGGCTTTAGCTTATGCGGTTGCCACTAAAGAAGCAGAATTAATTGGTGTTGTTGGCACGTATGGTAATGTATATACCGACCAAGGAGTCCTAAACGTCCTAAACATTTTAGACTTATTAGGAAAACCAACTATTCCCGTTTATCACGGAGCAAACCACGCCTCAGATAAAAATAAATTTGATCGTTTGGACATCAGCGCAAAAATTCACGGACAAAATGGACTCGGTGAGGTTACTTTAAAAGACGCCCAACGAGAAAAAGAAGCAGAAAATGCTAGTGAGTATCTCGTTAATGCCGTTCATCAGCACGGCAAAAACCTAACCATTGTCGCGACAGGTCCGATGACCAACATCGCCGCAGCTATCAAAAAAGATCCAAGTATTGTAGAAAAGATTGGAGAAATTGTTATTATGGGAGGCGCTTTGACAGTTCCCGGTAACGTAAGCCCTTTCGCTGAAGCCAATATTTCACAGGACCCACAAGCAGCTAAAGAGCTCTTTACAAGTGGTGCACCGATTATTATGGTTGGACTCGATGTTACGATGCGCTCCATCTTACGCTTAAAAGATACTGATAAATGGCAGCAAACTGGAAGTCAAGCAGGCAAGCACTATGCTGATATCGTCGATTATTACATCACCATTCACGATGAAATCGCCCCACAATTAAAAGGATGTCCATTGCATGACCCGTCCGCTGTAGCAGCAGCCATTCACCCTGACTATTTCACAATGCTACCTCTCTATATGACTGTTGAAACAGAAGGTCCGTCAATCGGTAGAACAATTGGTCAACTCGATCAATTACAAAAGGGGCAACCAAATGTTAGAGTCTGTGTAGCAGTGGACAGCCAAAAATTATTACTCGACTTAAATAAGTCTCTAACCACCTTATTCAAAAATAACTAATTTAAAGGAGTAACTAATGAAGAACGCAACCGTTGCAAGTACTGAGTTACAGCAAGGCATAAAAAAATTGATGCCTTGTCTCTTATTTCTATTTGTTCTTGCCAATCTCATGGTCCAAACCTTTGTCACTGTCTCACCCTTAATTGCCGAGCAATTTAGCATTTCACCTAGTACAGCTAGCATCCAAGCCACTATTACGACTATTACCTTAGGCGTTTGTAGTGTGATTTACGGGGCCTTATCAGATTATATTCCCGTCAAAAAGTTACTTGTATTTGGAATTTCTATCCTGTGCTTGGGTTCAATTTTAGGCTTTCTTTTCCAACATAGCTATTGGATGATTGTGGTAGCTCGAGCAATCCAGACAATGGGACAAGCTGCAATCAGTTCGCTTTACCTTGTCATTGCCTCACGGTATTTAGAAGGTCAAACTAAAATAAAGTATTTTGCCTATTTTACGGCTTGTTTTCAACTCGCTCAAGCCGCAGGAGTTCTGGTGGGCGGTATTATCACCTCTTACATCTCTTGGCAATTCTTACTTCTAATTCCAATGGTATCAGTCTTATTCATCCCGATTGTGTTAACTTATACACCTAAAGAAGAAAAGGGACAGACAAAAAAAGTGGATATCTTAGGCCTCGGTTTATTTAGTACAATGATTGTTCTCTTCACTCTTTTTGTTGATGGCTTTAACTTAGTTTATTTAGCTGGAATAGTCGGAATAGCTCTCCTCTTTTGGGGGTATATTAATAAAAATAATCACGCGTTCATCACCCCTACGTTTTTCAAAGCGAATAGCATCTATATTCGTTCTCTGACCATTGTCATTGCTATTTACCTTGTTCAATTTTCTTTTTCATTTGTTTATACATTTATTATTACTACTGGCTATAACGAAGCTCTTTCACTCGTTTCCTTCGTCTTATTGCCTGGCTATATAGCCGCTACAATCATTGGCGGCATTGGCGATAAAATTACTCGTAAATTAGGAGAATTCAATACTATCTCTTTAGGTATCTCCATGATTACCTTAGGCCTGATCATCGCGGCTCTCTTTATTAACCAAGGTCATCTGATCCTCGCTATCGGAGGAATCCTATTTTACGTCGGCTTTAATACTCTTTACTCACCCTTACTAGACACGGTTACCAAGACCCTACCACCGTCTGAAATAGGCCGTGGGATCGGTTTAAATGATTTGTCTATTAACATTAGTGGGTCTCTAGGTGTCGCCATCTGCGGGAAATTGATGACTATTACACTCGTTCAATCTAACCCAATTTTAGGCCACTCTCCTCTAGCGACCTATCAGTCAATCTTATTGATTTTAGCAGTCGTTTCACTGCTTGCCTTTATCTTGTTCCAAAAAGCAAAAACAAAATTAGTTTAAATTAAATAGAGAGAGAGCTATGACAAAAGTCGTTTTGCTTCGAGATTGCCGAGAGAGCAGACTTTTGGAACGCGTTTATCGCACAATATACGTGAAACAAAATTAGGGCGTGACTTATATCACAGCTTCCTCTCTATTTATCTGACGCATCCCTAATCAGCTTTTTTCCGCCATTCTGTTGGGGTACAACCCGTTTTTTGTTTAAATAAAGTTGAAAAATAGTGCTCATCTGAAAATGCCAAGCGTTCTGAAATTTGTTGAATCGGTAATAATGTCTCTTTTAATAATAGCTGGGCCATTTCCACCTTTTTTGTCAAAAAATAGTCATAGGGCGTTTGCTTAAGCGCGAGTTTGAATTGACGAGTCAATTGGGAGCTAGAAAGATTTACCAAGGTCGCCAGTTCTTTTACTGACACCTGCTGATTCAGGCGATTTTCCAAAAATTCTTTTGCTTGACTAACTGGTTCGGGTAAAGGTACTAATGATTTTGAAACATGGGTCTGAAAAAGTTTCTCTACTAATCGGTGAAAAAGGAGTGACGTCTGAGTTGATCTCTCTTGAATAGACAACTCAGCTTTTTCACAAACAGCTAATAACTCATTAAACAGCGAAAAAACATCTATTTCCTTCATCAGATAGTGATGATGGAGATGATAGACTTGAAATAACTGATCGCATAAGGTTCCTGACACATTAATCCAAATTTTGTGCATCGGATCGTGCTTATCTGACCAATAAAGATGGGTCTGTCTTCTAGGCAATAAATAAACATCTCCTTGCGATGGAAAGTAGCTTCTACCATCTAAGCGAATCTCTCCCCTACCAGAAATAATGTACTCAAGGCTGTAAACACGCGATTGAGCCCTCTCTACACGGTAACTAGAAAAGGGATAAGTAATTCCTGCTAATTCAATTCGAAAGATCTCTGGTGAAACAAATTGTTCGGGTAAAAAACTTAAGATGTATTCTTCCATGCGCGTATTCTTCACTTTTTCAGCATAAATCTAGATTGTATTTAAAGAATACGATTGTATACTGTAAATGTAAAGAAGAAAAACTAACTGGAGGTTACATTTATGGCTATAATTCCAAGAGCTGAGCATCCGCAACCACAATTTGAACGGGCTAATTGGGAAAATTTGAACGGTAATTGGCAGTTTGAGTTTGATTTTGGGAAAAGTGGACTAGACTGTGAATTCTATAAAAATCGAGAATTTAGCCAAACGATCCTTGTTCCTTTTTGTCCAGAAAGCGAATTAAGTGGCATTGGTTATACAGATTTTATCCCTGCTCTTTGGTACCAACGAACACTGACACTTTCAAAGGAACAACTAGAACAGCTGGTCATTCTTCACTTTGGTGCAGTTGATTATGCTAGCCGCGTCTTTGTCAATGGCCAAGAGGTTGGTCAGCACAAAGGTGGCTATGAGTCATTTTCATTTGATATCACCCCCTACTTAACGGAAGGCGATAACACGCTAACCCTTTATGCAGAGGACGATAATCGCTCGGGACGACAGCCCAAGGGCAAGCAAAGTAGCTTTTATTATTCTCGAGGCTGCGATTATACCCGCACAACTGGGATTTGGCAGACCGTCTGGCTAGAATTTCTCCCTCAAAGCCATCTAAAAAAAGTTAATTATTTCCCCAACGTTGCCGATGAAAAAGTCATCATCGAGGCGACCACACAAGGAAACGGAACGCTTAAAGCAGAAATTTATTACGAAGGACGGCTATGTGGGGCAGGCGAAACCACTATCACTAACGGCCACGGTTTTCTCGATATTTCTCTTTCAGAAACCCACCTTTGGGAAGTTGGAAATGGACGGCTATACGATGTGACACTCTTCTTTGAAGAAGACAGGGTTTCCAGTTATTTCGGCCTAAGAGAAGTTGCTATGGACGGCTATAAATTTTTAATTAATGGCCAGTCTGTTTTTCAACGATTAGTCCTCGATCAAGGCTTTTACGCAGACGGCATCTATACAGCAAAAGATGATGCTACCTTAAAAAGAGACATTCAATTAAGTCTGGATGCTGGTTTTAATGGCGCTCGCCTTCATGAAAAGGCGGTTGAGCCACGCTTCCTTTACCATTGTGATAAAGCTGGCTATATTGTTTGGGGCGAGATGGCAAATTGGGGGATTGATGTTTCATCATATTCTGCGATTGCCGACTTCCTACCTGAATGGCAAGAACTAGTTGTCCGAGACTTTAACCATCCTTCGATCGTCACTTGGTGTCCAGTGAATGAATCATGGGATTACGAAAATCGACCACAAAAAAATGAGCTACTTGAAATGATCTATCACACAACAAAACAGCTTGATCCGACTCGACCTTGTATTGACACAAGTGGTAACTACCACGTCATCACAGATATTTATGACGTACACGATTATGCCCAAGATGTTGCTATTTTCGCCGAGCATTTCACAGGTGAGCGACATCCAAACGGCGAATTTTGGGATGAACATGATGCCAGACAAACCTATCAAAAAGGCCTACCATTTTGCGTGAGTGAATACGGCGGAATAAAGTGGGACCCCACAGCAGATAAACAACAATCATGGGGCTATGGCGATGAACCAGAAACCGAAGAATCCTTTATCGCTCGCTACAAAGGTTTAACTGACATCTTATTAAATCACCCAAAAATGTTTGGCTTCTGCTATACCCAATTATATGATATCGAACAAGAACGTAACGGCCTTTATTATTATGACCGAACACCAAAATTTGATATGGCACGCTTCAAAGAGATTAATCAACAGCCTGCTGCAATTGAAATAATCGAATAAACGCCCTAACTAAAGAAGGCGAGACATAAGTACATGACTTATCTCTTGCCTTCTTTAGTAGGTATTATTTAATTCAAACTAATCAATGAAGAGCCCATTAGCATGTTGCCAGCACTGTTGTATTCTTCTACAAGTCCATTGGAATGAACTTTGAAAACACCACCACCGGCGCCTGATTTATTATTGAAACTAACAATCCAAACATCGCCTTCCTGGACAGGCTGATTCCACTTCGTCAATTCATGATCTAAGGCACCACCTTGATAGGCAGCAACGTAGTCAAACACATTATCTCTCGTAACCGCCGCAGTATGCTGAGGGCTTTGATTATAAACAACTTCCCCATCAACACTACAATTAAAATCAAAAAGAACGCCTTGGGAATAACCATTAAAATAGTACCATTGACCATCAAAATTCAGAAAATTCAATTCAATAGCATTGACTCTTTTCTCATTTATTTTAGCCATTGCCTGTTCTTTATTGTTAATAACATGAGTAGCTTCTGCTTGCTTTTTCGCTTCCTCTGCTGCAGCATTAGCAGTCTCTTCTGCTTTCGCTTCTGCCGCCTTAGCAGCTTCAGCCGCTTCGGTTTGAACCTTTAATTCTTTTTCATTTTTAGCAGTTAGCTCTTTCACCTTAGTCGGAAACTCATCATCTCCGACCACCTCTATTTGTTCAGTCGTAAGCTTTTTCAACACTTCGAAGGATTCCTTATACTTCTTCTCTTTGGACAATTTTTCAGCCTTATCAAAGGTTGCTAAACTCTCCTTTTCACTAACAATAGCTTGCTCTACTTTTTCCTTAACCATCTTCAAAGCGGCTGTCAGTTCCTTCAAATCATTCGTTTCTTTTTCAAACTCTACACAACGTTTCTGTGCTTCTTCATATTTTTTCGCTTCAAACTCATTGACTGCTTTACTGTATAATTTTAGCTGCTTCACATAAGCAGTCGCTTTCTGATCTTCTTTTTTTGACGATAAGGCGATTTCAAAAGAGGCTTCTGCTTTTTCAAATTCCTGATTATTAACATACCCCATCCCTTTATCCATTGCCTTGTCGTAAGCTTCTTTTTCTTTGTCGACGCAGCCGATCAATACTACAGCCATCAATAATCCAAGAATCACCATGCCTAGTTTTTTCATTCTTTAGTCCCCCACTAGCTCATCATAATTTTTACCTATTTATCATCTCATACTTTTTACTAATAAACGAGGGTAAAATTTTTATTAGGAAACCCTTTAATTTTGTCACATTGTCCCTTAAGTATTCTCATTGTCTTTTTTTACCACCACTAACAACAGAATATATTCCTGACCAGATAAAAAAATAAACACAGAATTACTCTCCCATAGAGAGATACAAAATATCATAAAGTGTGCCAAGGTGTTCCAAGACTGTCGGCTTTGTTTCAAAGAAATAAACCTCTACATATTTCCATTTATCAGGATTGTAAATCAATACTTTGCCTACCTCTCCTTTGTTTGCTAGAGAAAAATTTGGCCTCGCCATTTTAGTCGTTACTTGAAACGAGTGCTCAATCTCAAGCAGATACTTGCCACGACTAAGTTCAGCTGTCAATTCAACAGAAATAGGAAGGCCAATATTGATTGTTTGCCAGCCAAATGAGTCTAAAATATTATCATAAAACCCATCAAATATAAATTGAGTCATCCCCCGCTCATCCTGCCAAAGATAAAAAGGAGAATATTCTTTTTTGTTAGGCTCATCCATTATTAAATAAGCTTTCATGATTAAGTCTGGGAAACCATTTGTTTTACTTCCATTAGTCATTACTCTGTCCCTTATTACCCCCATATCATACTCATTGGGAAGTGGTATTTTATATTGCATTGCGTGCATTTTCGTCACGTCCTTTCCATTGATTTCATTATACAAGCTAACACTCCTGGGGTATAATGACACTAAATCAGCTAAGCTATTCCACTTAGGAATACCCTTAAAGAAAGGTCGTCAGCCATGGAAATCAATGATATAAAAATTTTCTACGAGGTTGCACAGCTTAATTCAACTATTAAAGTCGCAACTAAACTCGGCTACGTTCAATCGAATATTAGCAAACGCATCGCAAAGCTTGAGGAAGATATCGGTACAAAATTATTTTATCGAACCCCCAAAGGAATGTTCTTAACCAACGATGGTGATCGTTTTTTAGCTTATGCCGAAAGGATTTTAATAACCGTAAAAGAGATGGAGGACACCTTTTCAGACACACATAGACACCTGCGTATTGGTGCAACCCATTCAATTACAGCAAATTATTTGCAACACTATTACTTAGATGAAACGGTTAGTCTATTCACTGACTCATCGACTAAGCTTATTCAGCAATTGAAAGAATCCCGGATTGATTTGGCATGTATCAACACTAAAATTATTAACGATGACATAAAAGAAATTGAAACAACGGAAGAAAGGATTTTTTGGACAAGAACAGAGAACGCTAGTCCTACTTTCAGTGACAACAAAGTGGTCGTTAGCCGCGACAAGGATTGTCCTTATAGACGTGAAACCTTAAATTATTTGAAACAGAATAAGCTAGAGCATCTGCCACTTATTGAAGTCGATACGATGATCACACTTCTAGCTACGCTTAAAACAGACAAGGCGATTGCCATTTTACCTCAAAAAACGATTGCTTCAACTAACCAGTTGATAGCAATCGTCGATGTTCCTCTTAATAATGTGATAATTCGTGCCTATGCTCTAAAAACACTCACAAGAAGCTTTGACGCCCTCTTCTGATCCTCCTAACGTCATACACTAAACGCACTCACGCAAGGTTTCATAGATTGAGGCGATGACATCATCCTCAGCATAGCTCAAAATCGGCATTGTATCCTGTGGATCAAGATACAAATCCTCCACTTGAAGGCGGGAACTGACTTCAATACTCATCCCGTGTTCCAAGCCTTTTTCCTCTGCTTCTTGGTCAATTTTTCGATATAGATTAAGCATTTCATCATAGGCAACAATTGGCAATTGAGTCGTCTCAGTTTGCCCTAATGCCTCTACCATCATTTGGTAAAAATCAACATACTTCATGTTTAGCCCAGAAATCGCGTAAGTCCCACGGTGAGTCCCGTTCTCCAAAGCGCCTAGAGCAGCTTCAGCAACTTGTTTAGCCGTCACCATTGCAGTCCCACCTTTGAGGGTTGGGTAAACGGACTGCCCTTTTATTTGATCCGTAAACATTTTCCAAAGTGGTGTTTTACCAGGCATTGTCCCGAAGATATACGGCAATCTCAAACTGGTCACATCCATAGCGCCTTCCCCTTCACAAAAGGCCACTTGCTCTTGTAGCAAACGAGTAGCAGGATAGGCTTGCTGACGCAACTTAAACTCAGGTAGTCGTTCTGCAAATTCAGCAAAATAAGAGCCAAAGACTACAAATTTTTTCACCCCAGCCGCTTTAGCTAACCGAGCAACTCGCTGTGTAGGCAATACATTCGCTTCATAGAAAAACTTAAAGGCTGGCTTTTCGGGAACTGTTCGTTCGTCAGCTCCAGCAGCATAAATAAAGCCATCACAATCGCTTAACTCAGCAATAATTTCTTCATCAGTCAATTCAAAAAAATTACCTAGCGTACACTCAACAGAATCAGGAATTAAGCCTTCTGCCGGCATCGGTGGCAATGCCATCGTCTTCACGGCATCCCCTCTTTCCAAACACTCCTTCAACGTGTAATAACCTAAAAATCCTGTTCCACCTAAAATAAAAATTTTTTTCATCTTTGATTTCCACCTCTCTATGTGATTATACTCACATGTTACAAAACAATCTTGCTAAAAGAAAGGGCAAAAAAGACCAAAACACTAACCAAATTACTTTCGATGCGATATAATAGGCGGTAGAACGGAGGGGCACAATGGACTACACAAATGAACTTATTCCTTATACTAGCGTTGATTATTTTCGGGAAAACTTAAAAACAAATGAGGTGGTCATTCAGCATCATCTCCTCACAAACGATCAAGAATCGCGTTCCCACGATAATGTCAATTTTATTTATCTCACAAAGGGGAAGGCCATCCTAGAGATTAATGGTCAGCACTTTCACATAGAAAAAGGCCAGTTGATCATTTTAATGTCTTACCATATTTTTTCATTGAAGCAAGTCCCTGAGGAGGACTGCGACTATTACCATTGCCAGTTTTCCATTGGCCTATTATTGCTTTCAAATACAAGTAAACTAACGTATCACGAAAGCTTAATTGAACTCGACCGTGATGTCCCAATCGTCACACTAACAGAAGAAGAACAAAAAGAAATACGACACATTTGTCAAAAGCTAGCGACTAAAAATACCGATACCTCCTTATGGACAAGTGACCTAAGAGTACTATCAGCAATTACCTCTGTGATGTACTTGTTTTTACAGGGGCTTAAAAGAAGAGAAATAACAGATGAACAAGCAATGGACCTACCGTGGAAACTTTTGCAATACCTTCATTTTCACCATCAAAAAAAGCTTACATTAGAAGAAGTCGCCGCTACCTTTAAGCTCGAGCCTGCCGTAGTAAGTTTCCAGTTAAAAGAACTGACTCAACTTAGCTTTTCTCAGAACCTAAGTCGAGTTCGAATCATTAATGCGACGGCTTTATTAGAATTTAACGCATTGTCAATCAATCAAATCGGTCGCATCGTTGGCTTTCAAACAGATGCCGCTTTTTATAAAGCCTTTAAGCGCGCTCACTTAATGACACCACAAACCTATCGTGAAACTCTCTGGCCGACCCATAATAATCGAATTAGTGACGACAGCTACGAAATCTATAGCTATATTTACGAAAATTACCGCTCTCACCTGACTGTCAGTCTCATTGCAAAAAGCCTTTCGCAAACAGCAAAAGGCGTGAGTCGACTCGTAACTGAAAATTTTCAGATGAGCGTTAATGAGCTAATTGGACGCATTCGCTGTGCCATTGCTCGGGGATTGATTTTAGGAACATCACTGCCACTTAACAAAATTGCGGAACAAGTTGGATTCACTGACAGTAAACAATTTCGACTACATTTTAAACGTTATTACAACCAAACACCTAATGAGTATCGCCAGCATCAATTGAGAGAAAATAAAGCTCCTTAATCGCGATTACATCTCCATCATAAATCTGCGATTAGTTACTTTAATCAAACTATAAATATAATAAGGAACGGAAATAATAAAATAAAAATAATAGATAAAAAACGGGAGAAACAGAAAGAAAATAATACTCAACACCTTAAACTTTTTACTTTTAGTTTCATAAAAGCGGACAATCAATAAAAATCCGCTAATAAGGGACAGAGTAAGATAACCGCCCAGCAAAGCAAAAAAGCCGCCATTAAGTATCATTGATTTAAACGGGCCAACCACTTCTGACGTTTGAAGCATCATCATAAGCGGCAAAATCCCAAAACAAATTATGCCGGGAATTAATGCGATAGAAGAATAGAAAATATATTCCTTTCGTTCTCTGTGAGACATACGGGTAACTCCTTTTCTAAGTAACTTTTTTAACAATTCGTTATTGTTAACCACCGGCCCCAGTGTCCGAGTCAGTGTTCTTAGCCATTCTTTCTTGTAACTCTTTGTCATAATTTCTAGCAGATGGAATCAAGAACGTCACCACACCACAGATAAGAGTCCCGATACCTGCAATCAGAAAAAGCTTTTCTACGCCAATTTTATCTGCTAAAGGCCCAGCGAATAATAACCCAACAGGCCCCGTAATACTCATCAGTGAATTTAGTACGCCCAAAACACGTCCCAAAATCTTGGGATCATAGCTTTGTTGAATCATCGCCATTAATAGCGTATTAAAATACGGCGTCGCAATCCCTGCAATTGTATTTAACACAATAAAATATAGGAAGCCCCTACTCGTCCCTGGTAAAAGACCACTAATCCCAATCATCAAACCTAAGGTCACATAAGCCCCTAGAATAGGAATCATTCGATCTTTCCATTTTCCAAAAATGCCAATGAAGGCACCACCAACTAGCATACCAACAGAATAAACTACCTCAATCAAACCAGCCTGTCCAACTGTCCCATTAAAATACTCCATCGTCATTAATGGATACAAACTTGCTGCTGGCATAAATATCAATGTAAAGACGGAACCAATAATAGTAATGTACCAAAGTCCCTTGTTTTCTGTTAATTTTTTCAAGCCAAACTTAGTATCAGCTAAAAGGTGAACCCGTTCCCCTTCCGAAATCAGACGGGGAATTGTCACCATCATTAACATCCCTACACCTAAAATAGCCCCAAGTACATCTAATAAAATAAGCCAATTCATCGGAATCACAGCAAAAAGAAAGGCTCCCAAAGCTGGCGCTATGATAAAATTAGCAGATTGTACCATACCTAATTGTCCATTAACCTTTGTTAATTCTGATTCAGGCACCATTGTCGGTAAAATAGACTGGATAGTCGGCATTTGAAACGTTTGAGCAACCGATCTAACAAACAACGAAATAAAAACTAGCCACAAAGGAAAAGTCACTGAGACCGTCCCAACAACCGCTAAGATAATGGCAAATATTGCGACAATAATATCTGTGATAATTAGCAATTGTTTTTTATTCCAGCGGTCAATCAACGGCCCAACAAAGGGACTTAAAACAACCATCGGAATCATTCCCAACAACGTGGCAAAACTTAAAACCGTCGCAGAACCTGTCTCCTTGGTCAGATACCAGATAATCGAATATTGAACAACCATACTGGTAATCCCTGAAAGAAATTGACCACCTAAAAAGAGATAAAAATTTTTCTTCCAATTGTTAAGACTAAACTCGTTCTTTTTCTCATTCATATATTCTCTCCTTGAATAATCAACTGATAAAAATCAGCTTGACATTGTCTTCGCTACTGTCGTCCATTTGCTAATGAAGTCACCTTTAGCCTCTGTATACGCCTCTCGATCATGCTTGTAAGTCTCACTTAGCTCACTTTTTAAGGATTGGTAATCCTCAGCTACAAGAGGATGGGACTTTAAATAATCTCTGAAAAAAACTTCATCTCGGTCACCTTTAAAACGCAAGTGAAGATGAAACACGCGTTCAGCAAATCCATTTTTAGTGTAGCCCCGATTTAAGGATACTCGGTTTGGCTCACTAGACATAATTCGATACCCCTGCTCACTTAAGAGAGTACTAAGCTGAGTCATGTCAGACTGAGGCGTTAATTCAAGTAAAATATCCACGATATTTTTAGCTAGAATATTTTTAATAGCCGTACTCCCAATATGATTAATCGCATAAACAGCCTTCGAAGGAAGTAGCTGAATCAATCTGGTAGATTCAACTGCATACCATTTCTCCCACTCATGATTTGGCTCAACTAATGTAATGGGAAATAGCTCCCATAATTCTTCTAATGACATCTCAGATAATTCTTTTCCCATCCTTTTCTCCTTTTCTGGCCCCTATTAGTTGCTCTAATTTTACGCTATTTCTCTTGAAAATTCTAGTTCTAATCTCTGTACTAATAGAGTTAATCTGTTATATGATAAGAATATGTTCATTATAAAAAGGAGTTTACTCATGGAAAAAAATTATTCTTTTGAAGCAAAAATTCAGGCATCAGAGTCAGGTAAAGGCGGTGCCTACATCATTTTCCCTTATGATATTCGGGAAGAATTTGGCAAAGGTCGGGTAAAAGTCTATGCCACCTTCGACGATGAGCCATATGAAGGCAGTATTGTGAATATGGGCGTAAAAAATCCCGACGGTAGCATCTGCTACATCATCGGGATTCGGAAAGATATTCGAAAAAAAATTCAAAAAGAAATGGGTGATTCTGTTTCTGTCAGTATTAAGGAGCGCCACTAGTGAAATTAGCTACTTCGTTATTTTATCACTAATTTTCGATTGGTTCATGTCCGTAAAAGACGGACATCTTCCCAATCTTTACTGTCATTTTAACAACCAACAAATACTGTCACTATCAACTTTACCGCTTAAAAAAGCCAAACAGATTGATGTTTCTCTTCTGTCCATTTTTCATGGACATCTCATTTTCTTCCATTATAAAACATGTTATTTTTGATACTTTTAGCCATTTTTATCATGCTAAATCGATTGTTTGTTATGTTAGAAAAAAATCTCGACCTGTTCAAATCTCCAAAAGCGTACATCGGCTCCAAAGGTTTTGTCATTTAATTCTCACAATAAACCCAAAATTCACCGTTACTATCAGCTTTCAAACCTACAAACAGGCAACTCACTTGTTGTTTCTATCTTGTACGGGTTTCGCGGACATTCGATTTTAATTTTCCAGAAAAATTGTTATTAATTAGAATCAGCTTCATGAAAAGCCCAAGACTTCCCATTCATCTCTTCCAGTTATATCACAGTTTCACTAAGGTTGTCCAATCGACTCCCTGCCCTTTATTAGCCTAACTTACCTCAACTAACTGCTTATCACCGCACTATTTTATTGAAACTGGCTTAGAATCAGCCTTTTAGTATTCTAGATCACTACTTAAACGGAAAGATAATAGAAATATGGGAATTATACTACTTTATAGACACATCATGGTATTTGCTAAACAATTGAAACAATGAGCTGATTTCCCGTAATTCTCTACGATACAAGCTCTTTACCTCCATATATTGCTTAAATTCTTTAAACCAAGAATAGGAGGTCTCAAGGGCCGTGGCCTTCTCATAGAAAAAGCTACAATCCACCCCTCTTTCAGAACGACCGTCACTGTATTCGCCACATCTCAGCAAAACTGAATACCACGACTCTCGATTCAATTGATAGTTTAGCACCTTAGATGCCGCATAATAATCTGATAATAGTAAGTCAAAATCCGTGAATGGCTCAGCATAAATATAGCGAGATAAACATCTGATAGCTTCGTCATTGTTAGAAGTAAACGCTAACTCAATTACCCATAAATCAGCAGAGTCATCTAACGCAATCCGATCATAGCAGGCCTTCAAATAATACGTTGAATCAATTAATCCTGCTTCTAACATCGTCACAACTTTTAATAAGTCGCTTTTAGTCAATGTATCAATCATTTTCTCACTCCTTGATAATTTAACGCTAGCTATTCATCCGTTGCCTTTTCAAAATAGGCATTTACTTCCTGATAAGTCATTGTACCACTTAACATGCTGTCAAATTGATTCAATTTATTACGATGAGTTAGTGCTATTAAATCGCTGACAATCCGTCTTGACGGCGCAGAGCCTAAACTAAGTCGCTTGACGCCTATATCATTTAAGCGTTGATAATCAGCCGTTTTACTTGATAGAATAATATTGACTGGCCCCTTTATGCCCTTTACCAATAGATCAACAACCTCATAGGAAAGGCTCCCAGGAATAAACACACAGTCCGCCCCACACTCTAAATAATAGTTGCCACGCTCTATTGCCATCCCGAGTTTTTGTTGGTCATTGCCGATGTTATTCCAATAGACGTCTGTTCGAGCATTTATCACAAAATCTAGAGCCAACTCTTTTTTTAAAGATGCTAAAGCCAGTAGCTTTTCTTTCATCACAGAAACATCGTCAAGTTGTTTATTTGGCAATCCATCTTCCAAATTAACCCCTATCGCCCCCGCTTCCAGTAATTGCCGAGCATTTTCTCGCACCAATAAAGGCTCTTCGCCATAACCTCTCTCAAAATCAACAGATAAAGGGAGTGACGTCACTTCATGGATTTGTTCGATCAGTCGCCTTAAAGTCTCAAACGAAACCACTTGTCCATCACTATACCCCATCGAAAAAGCAATCCCAGCGCTCGTCGTAGCTATCGCTGAAAATCCAGCCTTTTCAGCAATTTTAGCACTCCCACCATTCCAACAATTTGGCAGTACAAACAGCTCTGGGTTACGGTGTAACTCTTGAAAAATCTTCGCCTGTTTTCTTTGCTCTGATGTAATCATATTCATTCTCCTCCCAACTCATTCCGACACTCTCAGCTTCTCCTATTATCATATCATATCGATACTTCG
Organism: Vagococcus sp. WN80Y; assembly: GCF_059621045.1. Classification (NCBI taxonomy): domain Bacteria; kingdom Bacillati; phylum Bacillota; class Bacilli; order Lactobacillales; family Enterococcaceae; genus Vagococcus; species Vagococcus sp. WN80Y. The sequence goes on along the minus strand of NZ_JCAQHY010000122.1, from coordinate 6,600 downwards.
ATGCTCATAAAAAAAAGGTTGAGAAAGAAATTCTCAGCCTCCCTTTATTTCACATATTTTATGTGACAAACGCGCTCCAAAGGTCTGCTCACTACGTTACGATCCCATTATTCTTGCTTTAGCACTTAGAGATGAGAGGCATCGAAGTCTACGTAGCGCTCGGAGCAAAACGACTTTATGTCCCAGTTTCTTTAACAAAAAATCAGCTATTAAAAATGATTCGCAGCTTAATAGCTATAGTTACTTAAAATGCCTAGAATAATTGACGCCATTTTTTCCTATGGTACGATTTTTATAACTCAATTGTAGAAGCTAAATAACTAACTCATTAAAGGATGACGTCAATGAAAAAAATTATAGGGATTGGAATAGTTCTCGGAGTATTTCTTATCGGTCTGTTTTACAGTTATATTAAACCAGTTGGCTTGATACCTAAGTCAGAAAACACTACTAGTATCAGTCTCTCAAGCAATAAGAAAGACACGCAACAATTATTGAGTAAAGAAGAAGAAGGTAAGCTATTTGATTTAATGACGGCCTCATATACAAAAAGACTCTTTTCTCCCTCAGTCAATGATGCGCCTTATGTTGATTTTTTCTATACCATAGAATTTAAGCTGGCTGATGGCACTTCTACAACGTTTCATTTATATAAACAGAATAAGCAAGTGTCTTTTGAGCAACCTTACAACGGAGTGTATCGTACTTCCAATAAATTATTTGATTATGTAGATAAGATAATTGAAAAGACTTAGCTGACCATGGTGTAACAACTAGCTATCACTTATTATATGAATAATGCATGACGGGGGCTACCGTAAAAAATGACAAAAAAATAACCGCTCATAAACTTTGACCAGTTTGCGGTTATTTTTTTAATAAAAGAGTATATTATAGATACTCCTAGACTTTCTACTACCATTAAAGAGAGACCCGTTTTCCTAATTCAAACACGTCACATGATACTTAGCTAATTTAGCCAATTCAGCCTCGCTGAGAGGATTATTCGTCACGATATAATCAATCTCATGACAGGTAACCCCTTGGTGCATGAAGGTCTGGTTGAGCTTATCATCCGTTGCCAACACAATCAATTGCTTGGATTGTTTACGGAAAGCCTTTTTCATCAGCGCTTCTCCTTCACTGGTTTCGGTCACACCCTTTTCAAAATCAAGGCCTCGACACCCAATAAAAGCTAAGTCAGCGTTATAAGTCAGGGCATCATTATAGGCCTTTGAGCCATTAATCGTCGCTCGCTTATGGACAATTGACCCGCCCAAAACTGATACATAAGCATCGGTAAAATCGCTCAGCATCGCCGCAGTCAATAAACCATTCGTGATTATTTGCAGCCCTTCAAATTTATTAAGACTTCTAACAAGGTGTAGCGAGGTGGTGCTAGAATCGATAAAAATAACCATATCATCGCTAATCAAGGTTTGAGCAATATCAGCCACATATTGCTTTTTATCATCCTCATCTAGCTGAGTCACCTTCATTAAGTAAGGGATGTCAATTTTTTGATTATCAACCAACATCGCGCCACCGCGTGTCCGTCTAATCAACCCAGATTTTTCAAGCTCCACTAAATCCCGCTTGATTGTCGCCTCACTGTAGTTAACCAACTCCATTAAATCGGACACACTAGCGAACTGATTAAGCTTCAAAAAGTTCATGATATCCTTCTGTCTGACCTCTACCGTACTTAGCATCACCCTTACCTCCAACACCTCTTGATTTTCTCAACGACTTACCAATCGCTCACTATAAACTCTACCTCTTCTATGAGAGTTCACCGTTAATAAAGCTCGGCCTTACCAATAGTATTTAACACATGTAGTTTATGTCTAACAACCTCCTTAACCCGCTCATTAGGTTGTAGATAAACATCATTTGGTTCATATTTACTCGGATCTTTCTCCAATACCTCACGAATCGCTTCGAAAAAGATGCTTTTCAAATCAGAGCTCAAATTAACCTTAGCCACCCCATATTTGACGGCTTCACTGACTTCCACATCTGGATTTCCAGAACCACCGTGAAGCACTAGAGGGATCATCACTCTCTTACTTAATTCCTTCAACAATTCGATATTGAGCTTAGGCGTCATCTCTTTCGGATACAGCCCATGAGCAGTGCCTATCGCAATCGCCAACGTGTCAATGTTCGTTTCTTTGACAAAGGACTCCGCTTGATCAGGGTCTGTGTAAATAATCGTCGCTGCCCCACCCTCGGCAGAGCCATTATTGCCAATCGTTCCCAGCTCTGCTTCGACTGATACATTGACATCATGAGCTAATTTTACCACTTCTTTGGTTATTTTCATATTAGCCTCGTAACTTTGCGTAGAGGCGTCAATCATGACTGACGTATACCCGTTGCGAATGGCACGCATGACATCTTTAACCGTTCCACCATGGTCAAGGTGAATCACTACCGGCACCTTACTATTGTGAGCATAAGCTCGCACCGCTGCCACAAATTCATCATTCAAATAAGCTATTTCATCTGGATGGATTTCGAAAATCACTGGCGCATTTTGCGCTTCAACCTCTTCCATAATTGCCTTTAGCATATCATAGCTACAGATATTAAACGCAGGTACAGCAAACTGATTTTCTCTTGCAACTGTTAATAATTCTTTCATCGTATATAACATTAAAACGCCACCTCATTCATATTTTTTAATTTTCAACAACAATTGGTTTCTTTAATAACCCAACCGTAACAGCTGTTACAACCGTTCCCGCAACGAGAGCCAACACATAGAGTGGCAAATGATTAATCACGTTAGGAATAAGCAATACCCAAATCCCACCATGAGGCGCCATTGAGGTAATCCCCGCTGCCATCGAAATGCCCGCCGCAGTTGCTGAACCAAGCATCAAAGCAGGAATCACTCTGAATGGATCTGCTACAGCAAATGGAATCGCCCCTTCAGTGATATACGACGCGCCTAAAATCCAACATGATTGCCCAGATGTTCGCTCTTCCTTGCTAAATTTATTCTTAAATAAAATCGTTGCCAGTGCCAGACCTAGAGGCGGAGTCATTCCTGCCGCCATACAGGCCGCAATCGGTGCATTAACGCCTGCAGACATTAAGCCGATAGAAAAAGTCGAGATAGATTTATTAATCGGCCCTCCCATATCAGCCGCCATCATCACCCCAATCAATAACCCGAACACTAGCCCAGATGTATCGCCCAAGCTATTAAGCCAGTCAGTTAGTGCTGTTAGGACCCACGCGATGGGCTTGTCGATAAGAAACACCATCGCTAAACCAACAATCAGAATAGACGCTAATGGCACAATAATCAACTGAAAAATAGCCGCCAATTCCTTTTTAACGTTGATCTTATTAGCAAAAATATCCGTTACATAACCAGCCAAAAGTCCACCAATCATCCCACCTAAGAAACCTGATCCTCCATTAGCTGCTAGTAATCCTGCGACAATCCCAGGAGCAAAACCCGCTTTTCCCGCTATTGAACTAGCTATCCCTGCACCTAAAGCAGGTACCATCATTGCAAAAGCCGTTCCTCCACCAATAGTTGACAAGGCACCAGCCAAGGGATTGTAATCAGCCGATGTGGGATCAGACGCGGTTATTCCAAAAGCAAAGCTCAAAGCAATAATAATTCCGCCTGCAATAACAAACGGTAGCATGTAATTAACACCATTCATAAAATGGTTGTAAATACCCGTTTTCTGCGTCTCTTCCTCTTGACTATCAGAAACACGTATCAGCCCCTCTTGATTCACAGCTTCATTAATGACTTTTTCCGCCTCTTTTATTGCTCGGCCCGTCGACACTCGCTTCACTTGCTTACCTGAAAAACGACTCATATCAATCTCTCTGTCAATTGCCAAGATAATCAGATCCGCCTGATCAATCTCATCTGTGGTTAATTTATTCTCAGTTTTTACTCCTTGAGTCTCCATATTGACCTGATGCCCAAGCTTTTTACCAACCGTTTCCAATTTTTCAGCCGCCATATATGTATGAGCAATTCCCGTGGGACACGATGTTACGCCAATAATTTTCATCTCTATTTCCCCCATTCATTTACAATTTTAACTACCTCATCGGCGGTCTTAGCCGATTTCAATAACTCGCGAAATGAGTCATTCATTAATTTACGAGACAATGAGCTTAAAATATCTAGATGTAAATTATTAGAATTTTTTGGCACCGCAATCATAAACACACAGTCAATTGGCTGTTCATCTAAACCAACATAGTCTGCCATAACTCCTGTATGAGCAAAAAACAAGGTTGGTTCAGCTACAAAACGACTTTTGGCATGAGGAATGCCAAAGCCTGCCTCAATTCCAGTTGAAGCTTCCTTCTCCCGTTTATACAAATCCTTTTTAAAGCCTTTAGCCTTCGTTACTTTGCCCACTTCTTCTAATTTGATCGATAGCTTTTCAAACAAGGTCTCTTTTGAACTAATTAGCTCATCAAATAAAATTAACTCTTTCTCCATCAAGTCTCCAATAACCATGTATACCCTCCTATCAACAACCTTACAAGCGCTTTCCGTTGTGTACCAAAACTATAACAAACTAAGCTAAACCATTCAATGCTTTGAACGATTTATTCATTTTCTGATATAAACTAGCTTTATCGCTCTTTTTATCGAGCTAAACAGATCATTATTTTGAAGGAATATAAAAAGGGGCTGTGACATAAGTCACGCCCCATTTTTATTTCACGTATATTGCGCAATAAACGCGTTCCAAAAGTCTGCTCTCTCGGCAATTTCTCTGAACTCGAGCAATCGAAATTGCCGATTGTTCGGGTTCTTCGAGATTAACCTTACTCTTAGCAGTTTACTGCTTAGAGATAAGGGACACTACACGTTGTTTCGTTATCCTAAACACTAAGCAAGTAAACTTGCAAGAGTTAAGGTATCGAAGTTTACGTAGTGCTCGAAACAAAACAACTTTTGTCACAGCTCCTTTAAAGTTAATTCACTTAGAAAAACGTTAAAACGAACGCAATAATAGCTAATCCACCTTGTGTTAGAATTATTTTTTTATTGCTTGTCATGCTGCCATAAAGAGCAACTAAAATGATATAAACAAGAAGCATTCTAGAAATTTCCAAAGGCGCATTTGACAAGAAGACCGCATATAACAGGCCCACTCCAATAAGCCCATTATAGATCCCCTGATTCTTAAACAAAGTCATAATCGACGGACGACTTAATTCGTCTACTGACATATTAAAAACTCTAGAAGTTGTCTGGGAGGTCGTCGCAAAGCTTTCAAGATACATAATATAGAAAAATTCAATTGCCGTAAAAACAATAAAAATTTTGGCTAGTAAGGTCATACTCATTCTCCTTTACTGATTAAAATACGCTACATACTGAGTCGTCATAATATCATTTTTTAAGACAAGAAAACAAGAATTCGATCCCAGCACCTATCGATTATCTTTCCTTTGAAAAAGGCTGCTGCCCAGCCTCCATACATGAGCCCTACTGCAATCATCAGCGGGATAAACCAAGTTAGCGAGCTCATATCAATCGTAACAATCAATAAACTTAATAAGCCTCCAATAATCAAGATAAAACGGCTGCTAAATAGCTTAAAAATAAACCACTTTTTTCGCCAAGAAGTACTAGCAGAATATTTTTTATAAAGATAATTTCCAAGAAAGCCAAATCTCCAAAATAGTTTAGTCCCACTAATTTTCATATACTTCCCCTTCTTCATCAGTAATTTACACCTAGTATAATCCTTTTTAAATTAGCTGTGGCTTACAATGTCGTAAGAAAAAAAGCCCTATAGAGGACTTTTTTCTTCATTTAATTAATCACTTTTTCAAAAGTGGTTTTCCATGTTCGTCAATCAGCGGTGTCAAGCCGCCACTCCCGCCATTACGGTAGCTTAAATACTGAACACCCGTTTTATTGTCCGTAATAATAACTAGCTCAGAGCCAAATTTTTCTGCCTCTTTTTCAATCTCAAATCTCCTTGGCATACTTAGCCTCCTTATAAAATTAGTAGGTTAAGTGTAGCATTAAAAAAAATAAGACACATCCGTCTGTGGTAGTAATTATAGAAAGTCTTGCCCATGTTTATATCTACGTTTAAATAAATAAACTGATAAAACTGGATTTCCGATGGCATAGCCTATTAACAATAATCCGCCAATAATAGCTTCACTTCTATCAAACGGTGTAAAAAAATAAAATATCACAATAGACAATACCAATGAGTAACGTGGATGAAAAAGAGTGAACCACTTTCTGCTTTGACCTTTTTGACAGCAGATAAATAATAAGCGTTACTAAAGAGACAAGTATCATTTTCAACATCACAATCCCCCTTCCCTGTTTCGTGACCTCATTATATTTTCTGAAAGTAAAATGAAGCTAAAAAAAATAAAAAGGGACTGTGATATTCTTTGAAGAAAATTCGCCAATCATTCCAATAATAAAAAACCTAGCACACTTGGACTAGGTAATTGAATCAATTTCATAATTCCAATGCCTTACGGCATAAGGGATTAAATCAACTAAAAAAAGAGAACCTCCCCATTTTTGATATAATGTAAGTGCAAGCCAACAGAATCAAAAAGGAGTGT
>NZ_JCAQHY010000121.1:0-25759 GCF_059621045.1 Vagococcus sp. WN80Y | reverse complement strand
AACAGATACCTAGAAAAAATTTGTATTCTTCTCTAGGTTTATTTATGTTGCATTAAAAATCACAACAAACAATTTTAAAATAGTTCAGTTTTTACTTGACCTTTTTATAGCTGGCTTATCCCTCTTTATAGGCTATCTATATCCTGCTGCATAATCGTGAGTATCTGTTGCTAAATTATTTTATGGGATGTATATAGATAACTTTCGTAAAAAATTAACGACTCCAAACATCTCACGATAGATTAGTCTTTCGCCATCATTCTTTGACTCGCCATCACAATATCTTCCACCTGTGGAACAGCCATTCGTTCCAAATCTGGATGATACGGAATCGGTACCTCTTCTCCAGCCAATCTTACAACGGGAGCATCCAAGAAATCGAAGGACTCATTTTCCACAATCACACTTGCTAACTCAGCACTAAAGCCACTGCGTTTGACCGCTTCAGTTACCACAATAGCACGTCCCGTCTTTTTAACAGAATCAATAATTGTTTGCTTATCTAAAGGAACAATTGTCCGAGGGTCAACCACTTCAACCTCGATCCCTTCCTCAGCTAACTTCTCAGCAGCCTCTAACGCTTTATGCACCATAATCCCTGTTGCAACAATCGTGATATCTTTCCCTTGGCGTTTAATATCCGCAACTCCCAAAGGAATCGTGTATTTCCCCTCTGGCACATCACTACTTGTTTTATAGCATAGTTTATGCTCATAAAACATCACGGGGTTATTATCCTCAATCGCCGCATGAAGTAAGCCTTTAGCATCATAAGCAGTTGCAGGCTGAACCACCTTCAAACCAGGTATATGTGCTGTCCAGTTTTCCAAGCTCTGGGAGTGTTGAGCCGCAGCCCCAGTGCCAGAACCACCTGGTGTCCGCATGACTAACGGAATCTTCGCCTTACCGCCATACATGTAATGAATTTTAGCAGCCTGATTCACAATTTGATCCAACGCAATCGTAATAAAATCCGAAAATTGTAGCTCATACACTGGACGCATCCCTGTCATAGCGGCCCCAACAGCCATCCCGGCAATCGCACTCTCAGAAATCGGTGTCGAACGTACACGCTCCTCACCAAAAATTTCTACCATACCACGAGTCACGCCAAACGCGCCCCCATAAATCCCAATATCCTCACCCATTAAGAAGACATCTTGATCCTCCATCATCGACTCAGTCAAAGCCTCTCTTACCGCCTCTAAATATGTGATCTCACGCATCAAACTTCCTCCTTAATTAAGAGCTTTTTTGGCTCGGTCATCGCTGACAGACCTTTAGAAAAAATCGAGGGAAATGCTCTTGATTCCCTGTTATTTTTATCTAATATCCGATAAGATGAGACCAAAACAGCTCACTCTCTGCATCACTAATTAGCGTATACATCCTCATAAAGTGCACTTGCTTCTGGCATTTCGCCTGCTTCAGCAAACGCAACTGCCGCTTCAATTGCTTCCTTGGCTTCAAGACGAATCGCTTCGGCTTGTTCTTCAGTCATAATCCCTTCCTCAATGAAGCGTTCCTTAGCTAGTTTAATCGGGTCACGTTGCTTGCGCCATTCTTCTTCTTCTTCCTTCGTCCGATATTTTTTTGCATCAGACTTAGAATGACCTTTCCAACGATAAGTCAGGGCTTCGATAATGGTTGGCCCTTCCCCTCGACGGGCCTTCTCAACAGCCTCGTAAGTCGCATCAATAACTGCAATTAAATCATTGCCATCAATCGTTACTCCCTCGATGCCATAAGCTTTCGCCCGTTCACTCAAGCGTTCCACATGAGCCATTTTCTTAATCGATCCACTCATACCATACTGATTGTTTTCAATAAAATAAACCACCGGTAATTGCCAAATAGCGCCGAGGTTAATGGATTCATGAAAACTACCTTCATTGGTTGAGCCATCCCCTGCATAGCAGAGCGCCACTCGATCTTGTTGCTTCATCTTAGCGGTCAAAGCTGCCCCCGTCGCAATCGGATACCCACCACCAACAATCCCATTGGCGCCTAGATTCCCTGTTTCGAGCTCTGCAATATGCATCGAACCACCTTTACCTTTGTTCGTCCCATTTGTCCGTCCAAAGAGTTCAGCCATCATGCCGTTAACGTCCGTACCTTTAGCAATCGTCTGGCCGTGGCCGCGGTGAGTCGCCGTGATCCAGTCTGTTTGTTTTAGAACTGCACCACTTCCAGCAGCTGTCGCTTCTTGCCCAACTGCTAAATGGGTCGTGCCATGAATTAATCCCCGAGCAAATAATTGGTCAACCTTCTCATCAAAAAAGCGAATGGTCCACATCGTTTTATATAGCTCTAATAATTGTTCATCTGTTAAATTTGCTTTATTCGCAATTGACACACTCATTAAAAATTCCCCTCTCGCATCTCTAGTCTATCCGTTCTTAATCACTCTTCTTTAGCAGTGATTTTGCCGTCGTAGCGTCTGTGACCAAAATATCAACCAAGCCAGCCTGAATCGCGGCATGGATTCCATCAATTTTATCCTGTCCTCCTGCCACCGCAATGACATTAGGAATTTTCTTTAAATCCTCTAAATCCAACGTTAAAACCCGTTGATTCCAAGCGCAATCAGTTAAACTCCCATCAGAATTGATAAAATTATAGCAAATATCCCCTACCACCTCTGAGTTGTCCTCAATAACTGAATTATCTACTTCATTGATATAATATTTTGTCATAGTAGAATAGACAGGCAAACCGCCAATTCCAACTAATGCAATATCTGCCTGTCGAGCCAAATTGAACGACTCCTTGATAAAGGATTGATCCATAAACACTTGCCTCGCTTCAACAGAATCAACCACCACCGGTGCATGTAGCTCCGTCCGAATTCCACCTGTTTGTTTCGCCAGCATCTCACAAATCACGTTTGCTTGATGGTTTGTATGATCAGAACCTAGGCCTCCGACCAAAGGCACAAAAGTGACAGACGACATCTGTAAATTAGTCGAAAAAGCCACAGCAACCTCCTTGGCCGTAGTCCCTGCCGACACTCCAACAATCGAATTAGGTTTAATGATTCTCGCTAAATATTTTTCAGCCGCACCACCCAGTCGCTTTTTCAATTGCGACTCCCCAGTTGGTGAAATGCAGATCACATCTTTCAAATTAAATACTCGTTTCAACCGTTCCTCTAATTGCCGATAAGGATGAAGTTGTTCATCGTGAATAATAATCTCCACTAATCCCGTATCTCGCGCTTTTGATAAGTACTTAGAGACTAGAGAACGACTAATATTGAACTTTTTCGCAACGTCAATTTGTTTAGCACCTTCTTCATAGTACATGTGAGCAACTTCAATCAACAATCTAGAATCATCTGAATAAGCCATTCTCTTCTTCCTCTCTTGTCTCTTATACAAACGGGAGTGGCGCTCTTTAGCAAAGCCACTCCACTTCACGCTCAATCACACCAGTTACCGACTGACTACGGATTGTAAGTAAAACTGATTTCGTCCCCGACTTTAATCGTTGGAACTTGATTAGGTTCAAGGGAGACCGATCCTGGCAAAAGCTCTTGATCAGGTGCTAAGTCAAAGTAAAAAGACGCATGCCCCAGCTCTTTTAAACTATTATTCGCTAGATTGCCAATGTCTTTTACTCGATACTCCTGATCACCAAAGCTGATTTTACTTCCCACTTTAAGCAAGTCTGATGATGGTTCTGCTTGATAGTCGTGTAACACACAGACCTCCTTTAAGCCTTCTGGTGCCGTAGTGTTAAACAAAATAATGATCGGCTCCTCCTCAAAGAAAGCAAATTCTCCAATTTCTTTTACAATTGATTTCACCATTAATGGTTCCCCCTTCATTAGTTAAACATTAGCTAAATGTTTGATCCTGTAATTTTCTTAATTGCCAAACAGTTGTAGATTGATCCAATTCAACATCATCTTCTGTAATAAATGTCCCCATTGAAATATCACGTCTAGCCACGACAGTTCCAGAAATTAAACCAATTGGAATGTGTCCGCTGGCCTTCATATCAACATGAGTTTCTAGAACCCCTCTAACGCAGTAACCGCCGATGCCGTCTAAGCGTTCACCTGCTTTGATATTTTTTTTGGTAACTGCAACAGTTTCTGACACTGGAGCGCCCATCGGGACTATCGCATGATCATTACGAATCACTGCTTTTGCAATAGTTAGTGGTGTTTCTAAGCTAGCTAAATGATACGGACGATATAAAATATGATGATCCTGATCGCCAGCTTTCATCAAGTAATTCAACTCATGTCTTACGCCTTCGTTTTGGCCTTTTACAATGACAAAAACGCCTGGAGCTAAGCCATCTACATATTCAACTACGCCATATTTATCTAAAACGCCGCCTTCAGATTTCAAGCGTAGCTTTTGAACCACATCGTCTAAGGTTGCTGAAATACCATGCATTCCCACTTTATCTGGAATAAAGCCAATCGCATTTGACAACAGATTCATTTCCGCCATTGTTTTAGTTCCGTCTTGGAAGGCAGCTAGCATATGTGAAGCCATCGCCTTACTATCAGCTTCCTCTTGACATGTATCAGGATTAGCACCAATACGTAATTTATTATTTTTTCCTTTACCAGCCACGACGACTTCCATCCCCATTGACTTAGCAAACTCATATAACTCAGTTGTAGCTGCCGGCTCGTCGCCATCAGAACCTGTATAGACGATTCCTGCCGAATTAAACAATTTATGCATCAACGGTCCAATCGTAATATCAATTTCAACATTTAGTAAGACAAGTTGTTTTTTTGCGATTAAGGCCTCTAACGCAATCTTCGCGCCAACCTCAGGAACACCTGTCGCATCTACAATAACCTCAACTTGATCAGAATGAATAATTTCTTTAAAGTCAACGGAGGTTAGAACCTTGTTAGCCCGTTCAGATGATGCTAGGTAAGCATCTGCCGCTTTTTGAGCATTTCCCAGATTGATGTCGCTAATTCCCGTTACAATCATTCCAGGAATCGAGCTGATTTGAGCGATCATACCAAATCCCATCTGACCAGCACCAATTACACCTACTCGAATTGAATTGCCCTCTTTTTCTCTTACTAAAAGTTCTTGATAAATTGTCATGTTCCTTCCTCCTCTTTCTTATGAGTCCGCTCTTTTCTTCGAGGCCCTTCTCTCTATTACTTAATCACTCAAAAATAAGGGCTACTCTTAAGTCATTAAGTTGATAGAGAATAATAAGATCGGAATGGTCATCCTAAATCTCCTATCTATGTAGAACAATAATTAGATAGAAGATTCTTTGTTGCAATTATTTTTCATCTATTAGTTAGTCCATTTCTTTTCAGAAATCCTAATGACGAAAAACAGGCTATTTAACATATGCTACGTGTATAATCATATGACACACTGAAAGCATACAATTAATCGGAACCGCTGTCAATAAGTTCAAGTGAAAAATCAAGCGGATTCAAACATTGTCACAAATGAGTTTTGCCTCTTTTTTCACAAGTGTAACATATGTGAAAAGCAGTGGTAAAATTTACAAACTTATTGACTTTTACTTTTTTACTGTTTAGGATACAGTTATAAAACGTTTCCAAATTAAGTAGATTAGGAGGGAAAAAATGGAATATTGGGGAATTATTGCATTACTCGTCAGCTGTTGGGTATTGCAAGTGTTTATGGGAATGAAACAAACAAAACATTATCAAGAAAATTTAAACGACGTTAAAAAACTTCCTGTCGGTCACATCGGTGTCGGAATAGCCAAAGCCAAATTCAATGTTGGCAGTGGCGTCATCATGATTGTTGCAACTGATTTGAATGGGACTATTATTGACTTACGTCAAATGAAGGGTCTAACAGTCTTCTCACGTTTTAAACAAAAACAAAGCCTAATTGGCAAACAAGTGAATGAGCTTGAACCACTTATTAAGAAAAAAGAGCTCAGTGCATTTGAACAAGCTCTGTCATTAATCAATGAAGAGCGCGCCAAAGCAAAATTAGCCGCTTTACCTATTTAACTCATAGAATTGGAGGAATTATACAATGGATTTTTTAGTCAAATTAGCAGAGGGCTTTATTGGAATTTTTAATGCAGGTGGCGAAAACCTGATGGGGCTTGTCACAGGAATCTTACCCACGTTAATCGTCTTGTTAACCTTTGTTAACGCTTTAGTCGCAATGATCGGTGAAGACCGTGTAACAAGCTTTGCTAGAATGTGCACCAAAAATATTATCTTACGTTATTCTATTTTCCCTTTACTCTCAGTTTTCTTTTTAACCAATCCAATGTGCTACTCGTTTGGACGCTTTTTAGATGAGAAGCAAAAACCGGCTTTCTACGATTCAGCCGTGTCACTCGTTCACCCGATTACAGGACTTTTCCCACATGCCAACGCAGGTGAATTATTCGTATGGACGGGAATTTCTTCTGGTCTAACAACACTAGGCTTATCTATTATGCCCTTAGCCGTTAGATACTTTATTGTCGGATTAATTGTTATTTTAATCCGAGGAATTGTGACGGAATTATTAACTAAAGCCATGTGGAAAAAATCTGACGCAACAGCGACTAATCAATAGGAGGACGTATTATCATGACGAAACAAGTAATTGTCTCAAAAGGATCAAAAGGGTGGGGCGGTCCCTTAACGCTTGAAAAAACCGATACAAAAACAGTTGTTGCCTCTGTTACAGGTGGCGGGATTCATCCTGTCGCTCAAAAAATTGCAGATAGTCTTGGCGTAATGGCAATCGATGCCTTTAAAGAAAAAGTTGAACCTGAAAACATGATCGCAGTCGTGATTGATTGTGGCGGTACGGCACGCTGTGGTGTTTATCCGAAGCTAAATGTTATGACCATTAACCTTCATGCAACACCACCTGCTGGTCCACTAGCAAAATTTATCAAAGAAACAAACTTCGTCTCAGGGGTAACTGAAGCTCAAGTCGAATTACTCACAGCAGATGGCGCTACACCAGTTGAACCTGCGGTAACAGAAGAACCCATTGTAGAAAAAACTGAGCCTGTTAAAGAAGAAGAAGCACCAGCTGGTAAAGGCTTAACTGGCTTTATTACGAGAATGGGCCGATCAATCGGTCGGGTCGTAGGCCTCTTTTATCAAGCTGGACGTGATACGATCGATATTACCCTCAAAACTATTTTACCTTTCATGGCTTTTGTTAGTATGCTCGTTGGGCTAATTAACTATACAGGCATTGGCAACATTATCGCAACTGCTGTTAAGCCACTGACAGGAAATGTCTTTGGATTAATCATCTTAGCCTTTATTTGTACGATTCCTGTGATGTCACCTGTCCTTGGCCCTGGTGCAGTTATCGCTCAAGTCGTCGGAGTACTTCTCGGAGTTGAAATTGGTAAAGGGACCATCCCACCAGCAATGGCTTTACCCGCGCTCTTTGCAATCAACGCTCAAGCAGGCGCTGACTTTGTACCAGTTGGCTTAACTTTAGCTGAAGCTGAGCCTTATACAGTAGAAATCGGCGTACCTGCTGTGCTCTTCTCGAGGATGTTCACTGGCCCACTGTCTGTTTTAATTGCATGGGTTTTCAGCTTAGGCATGTATTAAAATCAATTAAAGAAGCCCCTCTATCTGTTATGGATAGAGGGGCTTTTGCTATTACTATTTATCGTTTAACAGCGCGTCTTCGGCAGCCATTTTAGCTTCGATATCGCTAATACTATAAACATTTTCACTTGCCACACCAATTTCTTTTGGCTCCATGTTACGGTATTTTGGCATACCTGTACCGGCAGGAATAATCTTACCGATGATAACATTTTCTTTCAACCCAAGAAGTGGGTCTTTCTTACCACGGATAGCCGCATCTGTTAGGACACGAGTTGTTTCCTGGAAGGAAGCCGCAGACAAGAAACTATTCGTTTCAAGTGATGCTTTAGTGATTCCAAGTAAGACTGGACGACCTGTCGCAGGTGTGCCACCTGAAATAAGCGTCGTGTAGTTTTCTTGCTTAAATTCAGCAATATCGATCAACGTACCTGGTAAGATGTCAGTGTCACCTGGGTCCATAACGCGAACTTTACGCAACATTTGACGCACCATTACCTCGATATGTTTGTCGCCGATTTCTACCCCTTGCATACGATATACTTTTTGTACTTCGCGCAATAGATAGTTTTCAACGGAAATAACATCACGAATTTGTAGCAATTGTTTTGGTTCAATTGATCCCTCTGTTAGTGGGTCACCGCGGTGAATAATATCCCCTTCGGCTACTTTCAAACGAGAGGTATAAGGAACAGCATACGTACGTGTATCTGTTTTCCCTTTGATTGTGATTTCTCTTGTACGAGTCGCAGCATCTTCAACGATTTCGCTAACGTCACCAGTTACTTCAGTGATCACGGCTTGCCCTTTAGGATTCCGTGCTTCAAAGATTTCTTGGATACGAGGAAGACCCTGAGTAATATCATCTCCGGCAACCCCGCCCGTATGGAACGTCCGCATGGTTAACTGAGTACCAGGCTCACCGATTGATTGAGCGGCGATGGTTCCTACTGCTTCACCAACTTCAACATCAAGACCAGTCGCCATATTACGACCGTAACAATGCTTACATACACCGTGTTTCGTGTTACATGTAAAGACTGAACGAATGGTAACTTTCTCAACACCAGCATCAATCACTTGTTTCGTTAAATCTTCAGTAATCATTTCGTTTCTCGCTACAATCACATCACCAGTTTCAGGATGTTTAATCGTCTTACGAGCATAGCGACCTAGAAGACGCTCTTCCAGTGTTTCAATGATTTCATTACCTTCTTTAATCGCCATTACTTCAAGACCTTGGTCAGTGCCACAGTCTTCCTCACGAATGATAACATCCTGAGCCACGTCAACCAAACGACGAGTTAAGTAACCAGAATCGGCTGTTTTCAGGGCGGTATCGGTCATTCCTTTACGCGCTCCATGGGTTGAGATAAACATTTCCAAGACCGTCAAACCTTCACGGAAGTTTGAGATAATCGGTAATTCCATGATTCGACCATTCGGTGCAGCCATCAAACCACGCATACCAGCTAACTGAGTAAAGTTAGAGATATTACCACGGGCACCAGAGTCACTCATCATAAAGATCGGGTTTTTGTCGTCTAAGCTTTCCATCAGTTTCAACTGGATAGCATCTTTGACTGCATTCCAAATCCCGATAACACGCTCATAACGCTCGTCATCTGTAATCAGACCACGACGGAATTGTTTCGTGACGTTCTCAACTTTTGTATGAGCTTCTTCAATCATTTCATGTTTTTCATGTAAGACCACGATATCAGCAATCCCTACGGTCATACCCGCAATCGTTGAGTGTTTATATCCTAAGTCTTTCATTCTATCTAACATTCTAGAGGTTTCAGTAATCTTAAAGCGTTTGAAGACCTCAGCAATGATATTCCCTAAATTTTTCTTCTTGAATGGGCCTAATAAAGGCTGCTCTTTAATGTGAGCGGGAATATCCGAGCCGTTTTCAACAAAATACTTATCAGGTGTTTGAATCGTTAAGTTATAATCAGTTGGTTCGTTTAAATAAGGGAACTCTGGCGGCATAATTTCATTGAAAATAGCCTTACCAACGGTTGTAATTAATGTACGCTCACGTTGCCACTCAGTGAAAGGTTTTTCTGGCATTGAAGTTGTTTGCAAGCCGATACGTGTATGTAAATGGACATAACCATTTTTCCAAGCTAATTCAGCTTCTTCTACATCACGGAAAATCATGCCTTCACCTTCACGACCATCCTCTTCCATCGTCAAGTAGTAGTTACCCAAGACCATATCCTGAGACGGCGTTACAACTGGTTTACTATCTTTCGGATTCAAGATATTTTGAGCTGCAAGCATCAACATACGCGCTTCTGCTTGTGCTTCTTCGTTAAGAGGAACGTGAACCGCCATTTGGTCTCCATCAAAATCGGCATTGTAAGCTTCACAGACAAGTGGATGCAAACGAATCGCGCGACCTTCAACTAAAACAGGCTCAAATGCTTGGATTCCCAATCTATGCAACGTCGGTGCTCGGTTAAGTAAAACTGGGTGTTCCTTGATAACATCTTCAAGAACATCCCATACTTCATCTTCCTGACGTTCGATTTTACGTTTTGCATTCTTAATATTGCTGGCAATTTCACGGCCAACTAATTCATGCATAACGAATGGTTTGAATAATTCGATGGCCATTTCTTTCGGCAAGCCACATTGGTACATTTTTAAGTTAGGACCTACGACGATAACCGAACGACCAGAGTAGTCAACCCGTTTACCCAGTAAGTTCTGACGGAAACGACCTTGTTTCCCTTTAAGCATGTGAGACAAAGATTTCAATGGACGGTTACCCGGCCCAGTAACTGGACGGCCACGACGACCATTATCAATCAGCGCATCAACTGCTTCTTGTAGCATTCTCTTTTCATTTTGAACGATAATATTTGGTGCCATTAAATCTAATAAACGTTTCAAACGATTATTACGGTTAATTACACGACGGTATAAATCATTCAAATCACTTGTTGCAAAACGACCACCTTCCAATTGAACCATCGGACGTAAATCCGGCGGAATAACTGGAATAACATCCATGACCATCCAGCCAGGCTCATTGCCAGAACTGCGGAAGGCTTCTAACATGTCAAGACGACGAATCGCCCGAGTCCGTTTTTGACCAGAGGCTGTTTTTAACTCTTCTTTTAATTCAAGAACTTCTTTTTCTAATTCAACGTCATCTAATAACCGTTTAACTGCTTCAGCACCCATCCCAGCTTGAAAGCCTTGACCGTACTGATCGCGTTTTTCACGGTATTCGCGTTCGGTTAGTAATTGTTTCTTCTCAAGAGATGTATCCCCCGGTTCAATGACAACATAAGACGCAAAGTAGATGATTTCTTCCAAAGCTCGTGGGCTCATGTCTAGAATCAGACCCATTCGACTTGGAATCCCTTTGAAATACCAAATATGTGACACAGGTGCAGCTAATTCAATATGAGCCATCCGTTCACGACGAACTTTAGAACGAGTGACTTCTACGCCACAGCGGTCACAGACGATTCCTTTATAACGGATTCGTTTGTATTTTCCACACGCACATTCCCAATCTTTTGTAGGTCCAAAAATCCGCTCGCAGAAAAGACCTTCACGTTCTGGTTTCAGTGTCCGGTAGTTAATTGTTTCCGGCTTTTTCACTTCACCATATGACCAGCTTCTGATTTTTTCTGGAGAAGCTAAACCAATTTGCATGCTTTCGAATTTATTTACATCGATCAAAAGGTGTTCCCTCCATTTCATGTTAATAGCTTTTGGGCTGCAGCTGAAAATCAGGAAACAGGGTGAGGATCCCTCACGCGTTTTTCTCCTTTTTCAGCTGACAGCTTGTAAAAGCTAGTCTATTTATACTGACAAAAAACAGTGTCTGATAAGAATAATTATTCAAGTGTGCTGCATTTCGGCAATTTCTCTCATCCAGTTTAATCGAAAAGGCCGATTAGACTTAAGTTTCGAGATATGCTCATCTCAAAACACTCGTTGTCGCAGCTTATTCTTTCTCTGCGTTTTTTGCGGCTTGTTCTTGGGCGTATTTGGTTAAGGCGTCAACTGTGATTAAGTCGTCTTCCTCGTCGTCCATATCGCGCAATTCTATTTCTTTTTCGTCTATGTCAAGAACTTGCATATCTAGTCCCAACGATTGTAATTCTTTAACCAATACGCGGAATGATTCTGGTACGCCTGGTTTTGGAATTGGTTCACCTTTGACGATAGCTTCGTATGTTTTCACACGTCCGACTACGTCATCAGATTTGTATGTTAGGATTTCTTGTAAAGTGTAGGCTGCTCCGTATGCTTCTAAGGCCCAAACTTCCATCTCCCCAAAACGTTGTCCACCAAATTGCGCTTTACCACCAAGTGGTTGTTGCGTAACAAGTGAGTATGGTCCTGTTGAACGGGCATGTAATTTGTCATCAACCATGTGAGCAAGTTTCAGCATGTACATAACACCTACTGATAGACGGTTGTCAAATGGCTCACCGGTTCTACCATCATATAAGATAGTCTTGGCATCTTTAGCCATCCCAGCTTCGCGAACAGTTGACCAAACATCTTCCTCGTTGGCACCATCAAATACTGGTGTCGCAACGTGGATACCTAGTGATCGAGCGGCCATCCCTAAGTGTAACTCAAGAACCTGACCGATATTCATCCGTGATGGTACCCCTAATGGGTTCAACATGATGTCAACTGGCGTACCATCTGGCATAAATGGCATATCTTCTTCCGGCATAATACGCGAAACTACCCCTTTATTACCATGACGTCCGGCCATCTTGTCACCTTCATTGATTTTACGTTTTTGGACGATGTAAACACGAACAAGCATATTAACACCAGGTGATAATTCATCACCTGCTTCACGAGTAAAGATCTTCACATCATGAACGATTCCGCCGCCACCATGAGGAACGCGGAGAGACGTGTCACGAACTTCACGAGCTTTTTCACCAAAGATTGCATGCAATAGGCGCTCTTCTGCCGATAATTCTGTTACCCCTTTAGGAGTGACCTTACCAACAAGTAAATCGCCATCTTTGACTTCAGCACCGATCCGGATAATACCCATTTCATCTAAATCTTTCAGCGCATCTTCACCAACGTTAGGGATTTCCCGCGTAATTTCTTCAGGTCCTAATTTGGTATCACGTGCTTCTGACTCATATTCTTCGATATGGATAGAGGTATAAACATCATCTTTCACCAAACGACGGCTCATGATGATCGCATCCTCGTAGTTATAACCTTCCCATGTCATAAAGGCAACTAAGACGTTTTGACCTAAAGCCATTTCGCCTTCTTCCATTGATGGGCCGTCAGCTAAGACATCGCCTTTATCAACTTTTTCACCTAATGTCACAATCGGACGTTGGTTATAACACATACCAGCATTTGAACGACTGAATTTAGTCGCTGTATATTTATCTAGAGTCCCATTGGAACGACGCACACGAACTTCACTTGCATCAACGTATTCAACCACTCCATCATGCTTACAAACTAAAGCCGAACCTGAGTCATGGGCTGCTTTATACTCCATCCCAGTTCCCACAAGTGGTGAACGAGGCTGAACCAAAGGAACCGCCTGACGCTGCATGTTCGCACCCATCAAGGCACGGTTGGAGTCATCGTTTTCCAAGAAAGGAATACACGCTGTCGCTACCGCAACTACCTGTTTCGGTGATACGTCCATGTAGTCGACTTTATCAATACTTACTTCCAAGTTTTCACTTTGAATACGTGCCATAACAAGGTCTTCTGCAAAGCTGCCATCTTCATTAAGAAGTGAGTTAGCCTGCGCTACCATGTAGTGATCTTCCTCGTCAGCAGTTAAATAATCGATATGCTCTGTTACTTTGCCTGTTTTACGATCAACGCGACGATACGGCGTTTCAATAAAGCCATATGGGTTTATTTTTGCATAACTAGACAAGCTGTTAATCAAGCCGATATTCGGACCCTCAGGCGTTTCAATCGGACACATTCTGCCGTAATGCGAGTAATGCACGTCACGAACTTCATAACCAGCGCGGTCCCGAGTCAAGCCACCGGGCCCTAAGGCTGATAGACGACGTTTATGAGTCAACTCACCTAGTGGGTTAGTTTGGTCCATAAACTGTGATAACTGTGACGAACCAAAGAATTCTTTGATTGATGCCACAACTGGACGAATATTGATTAACTGTTGAGGTGTTAAGGTCTCAGTATCTTGAATTGACATTCTTTCACGAACCACACGCTCCATCCGAGCTAAACCAATACGGAATTGGTTTTGTAATAATTCCCCAACTGAACGAATACGACGATTACCTAGATGGTCAATATCATCCACGTTACCGATGTCTTCTTGTAAATTAAAGAAATAGTTCATTTCTGCAATCACATCTGCTGGTACAATTGTTTTTTCTGATGCTGGAATTTGACCGTTACCAATCACATTTACAATCCGCTCAGGGTCTTTTGGTGAGAACACACGAATCGTTTGAATCGTCATCGGTTCAGTTACAACACCGTCTTCTGTTGGATAGAAGGTTTCATTGTTTAAACCAGCGTCTAAGTGTTCTTCTAGTTTTTCCATGACTTCATGACTAATCACTGTGCCACTTTCAACTAAAATTTCACCAGTTTCTGGGTCAACTAAAGTTTCAGCCAACGTTTGATTTAACAAACGAGTCTTCAAGCTTAGTTTTTTATTCACTTTATAACGACCAACACTTGCAAGGTCATAGCGTTTTGGATCAAAGAAGCGAGCATTCAGTAAGTTACGAGAACTGTCCGCAGTTTTAGGCTCTCCAGGGCGTAGACGCTCGTAAATATCTTTTAAGCCTTCCTCCGTACGAGAATCCGATGCGTTTTTATGAATATCTTTTTCTAACGTTAAACGTAAGCTTTCATTTTCACCAAAGATTTCCAAAATCGTATCATCTGAGCCGAACCCTAAAGCACGAACTAAGACTGACAAAGGAATCTTACGTGTCCGGTCAATCCGCACATAAGAAATATCTTTCGCATCTGTTTCCATCTCCAACCATGCTCCACGGTTAGGAATCACAGTCGTCCCAAAGCTGACACGACCATTTTTATCAACTTTACTATTGTAGTAAACACCAGGTGAACGAACTAATTGAGAAACAATAACACGCTCTGCCCCGTTAATAATAAAGGTACCCATTTCTGTCATTAGTGGGAAATCGCCAAAGAATACTTCTTGGGCTTTGATCTCACCTGTTGTTTTGTTGTCTAGACGTAAAGTAACATGAATCGGCGCTGAATAGTTTGCGTCATGAGCGCGGGCTTCTTCAACGGTATACTTTGGTTCCTTTAATTCATACCCGACAAACTCCAGTGATAATTTATCACTAAAATCTTTGATTGGTAAAATATCTTCAAACATCTCTTTCAGACCTTCGTCTAAAAACCATTGATAAGAATTTGTTTGAATTTCAATCAAATCTGGTAATTCTAATACTTCACTGATACGTGCGAAACTTCTACGTTCGCGATGCTTTCCGTATTTGACTATGTGTCCAGCCAAGCTCTTCACCCCTCTGAAATTTTCTCAAAACACCATCTTAATGTCATTGATGTTACAAATATTAATATTTGTTAACAAAAATATTACACCAGCCTTTTTAGGCAAAAAAAAACCAAAAATAGAACTTTCTCTTTTTTTTGAGCTTCTACTTTTGTTTTCCTATTAAAAAATGCAGAATGGACAATATTTCACTCGACATTTTCGTGATTTCAGATAGCTTTTGCAACTAATTATTTTAAACCTTTTTAGCACTCTTGTCAATAGTCCTTCGCTACTTTTAAATAAAGAGGGGCGATTTCCTCATTCATCGACCACCTTTTTAAGAATGTTTGTAACATTCTTTAGCAGACCCTCTCATACCTCCTTCCACAAAAAAAGACCACTTGTGGCTCGGTAAATTGTCCCCTCTGTAAGTTACTGCTGACAAACGTGATATTAAGAAACTAATAATCTTTTTTTGAGTCCTTGATAGCTCTGCCTTTCAACACAAATACAGACTACTTTTTCACAATTTACAGGCGACTGTGCAGTTTTAGAACTGTCTTCATCACCCAAAACGAGTTACTATTATGCTAGAAACCAAATGATGGAAAGTAAGAAGGCGGAAATTTATGAAATTAACCGATAACTGGAAAGATGGCACGCTCTATTGCGCAGTAATTAATACCGACCATGGACAATTTACAAGAGTTTTTTCATTTGATGCCCATCTAACTGAAGAAGAGTGTTCACAGATTCTTTTACACTCGCTACCTGGCATTCTTTCAATTGAAGCTTTCGATGAGTGGGGATCTGTTCTGACCTTAAAAGCCAAAAAAGCGCCAACCCCTTACTTTATTGAGGCTATCGAAGAAAAATATCTGACTCTACTAGAGCTAAACTCGGCGAGTAAAGCAACGCTACTGCAGGAACTACTGAATGAAATCGAAGCTGGTTACGCTTCTTTTCCATTCAGTGAGTTAGTAGTTGAACAGGATTCAGCCGAAGCGCTACTTTATACCAAAATCAAAGCAGCAAGAGATCCCGCACTGGACTCTTACTGATCGATTTATATTTCCCCACTTGAATTCATAAATTTTATTAACGAACTGAAAAAAGAGACTAGCAAGGAAGTCTGGACTTACCTCATCCAGACTTCTTTGCTAGTTTCTCTCCCCTATTCCTTCACACTTTGCAAAATAAAATAACCTTTATCCTTTGTCACTGTTTCCACATTACCAAAGACCTCTACCATTTTTTTAGCTGCACTTGGTGCCCCTTGCTTCTTTTGAATCACCACAGTCAAAGTACCACCTGTCACTAATCGCGGATACGCACCTGCTAGGATTTCATGAATGACTTGCTTGCCAGCTCTAATCGGCGGATTACTTACAATCGCAGCATAAGCGGTTCCCGTAACCCCCTCATAGCTTGTTGATTCGTAAATGGTAACATTTTTTATTTGGTTCAACTCAGCATTTTTACGAGCCAATTCAAGAGCCCGTTGATTGACATCAACCATGTCAATCTCACGCTCAGAACTCGCAGCGAGAGCCAATCCAATCGGCCCATAACCGCAGCCAACATCAAGAATGGGGCCAGCTGGTAAATTTTCCTCAGAAAAAACCTCAATAAGCACTCGTGAACCAAAATCGACCGTCTTTTTTGAAAAAACACCACTATCTGTCATAAAGCGAAAGGTCTTCCCCTTCAAATCAAATGTCCACTCAGAAATATCATGAGGCGTACTCGGTTGGTTGGTATAATAATGATTATTCGTCAAAGTTGTCACTCTTTCTCTTCTAATTTTTTATGGAGTTCTGACACGATCAACTCAGCTAAAAAATCATAGCCCGTGACTGAAAAATGAAGACCATCCTCTTGCAAGAACTCTTCTTCTCTCCCAGTTTTGACCATCTCATCCAGAACATTGATAAACGGTACCTTTAGCGCCACCGCTACTTCTTCTGCTGCGGCTGCAAATTTAACCATCCGTCCTAAAGGGCGATCTAATTTTCGATTTCGTTGACTCGTATAGGGTGCTGATAGTAACAAAACCTTTTCAGCACCTATTAAAAGGATGATCTCCTGTAACTTCTCCTTGTACTGCTCAACCGACATTAGTCGATGGATCGCCGCGTCATTTGCCCCAAAAAAGACTGTCACATAATCAGGCTGATAGCGCAAGACGAACGTCTCGATTCGCGCTAAACCATCAATCGTTGTGTCTCCCGGAATTCCCGCATTGATCACCTCAAACTCTGGAAATCCTTGCTGCACCCTTGTTGTCAGCAAATCGGTTATCTCATTTTCGTAGTAACCAGCCGTAATACTGTCACCGAAAAGAACTAATTTGTGCACCTCAGTCATCCTCACTCTCGTATCTATGTTATAATTCAGCTAATATCTGCTGATTTCATAAGAGGGCTTTCCTATCTGATAAAATCAGCAGATTCATCTAGTTGTTTAAAATAGACATCTAGTTACTAATCATATCTCATAATAGCATGACAGAGGAGTTTTGAATATGTCTAATATAAAATTTTGCCGCGAATCGCGCGTCATCCAAACCCATCGCGTCTTTCCCACGGATTTGAATTCTCATGGTACCCTTTTCGGTGGCAAACTCATGGCCTTAATTGACGATACTGCGTCAATCTCCATTACCCGCCACTGCCGCCGCAATGCAGTCACAGCCTCAACCGACCGCCTAGATTTTCTCCATCCAATTGGTGAAAATCATTCCGTTTGTGTGGAAACTTTTATTTCTGGTACAGGAAAAAAATCAATGGAAGTCTTCGCAAAAATAATTGGCGAAAATCTTATAACTGGTGAACGTTACTTGGCCGCTACCGCCTTTATGACCTTCGTCGCAGTTCCCTCAAAAGAACAACCTGAAAAAGACTTCACCGTCCCAACTGTTCAACCAGAAACGCAAGAGGAGAAAATGATCTGTGCGGGGTATCAAGAACGCCGCGCCCACGGCCTAAAAGAATTGGCCTTTCACGAAAAATTCTCAAAAACCGTATCATTAGATGTCCCTTGGAAATAAAAAATGAGAAACTCTTAACAAAATTTGATTTCTCACCGAAAAAGTAAGATATTTAGCCTATTTTATGATAAAATAAGGCCATTAGGTTTTTTCCAATTGTAATGGTCGACGGAGGCTCTGACACTATGAATAGCTCAAAGAAACATTATCAATTTTCACGAGAAGAGTGGAAAAAGTTTTACCGTAATGGTATCCCTCCTCTCACTGAAGAAGAGTTACAAGAAATAAAAAGTTTTAATGACCGTATATCCTTACAGGATGTGCAGGATATTTATATGCCACTCACTCATTTGATTCATATTTATATGAAAGAATACGAATCATTACAGCTGAGTAAGGGCTTGTTTATGCAATCTTACCAAGGTCATACGCCATTCATTATCGGCATTGCTGGAAGCGTAGCTGTTGGTAAAAGCACCACCGCGCGTTTGCTACAGATGATGCTTTCACGAACGTTTAAACGCCGAAATGTTAAACTGATTACGACAGACGGTTTCTTATATCCAAACTCAATTTTAACAGAGCGAGGGTTGATGGACCGAAAAGGATTTCCTGAAAGCTACGACATGGAGCTCCTAATTGCCTTTCTTGATCAAGTCAAAAGTGGCAAAGAATCCATTGAAACACCGGTTTATTCTCATGACATTTACGACATTATTCCAGAAAAAAAAGAAGTAGTCAATGAACCCGATATCTTGATCGTCGAAGGCATTAACGTTCTACAGCTGCCGATGAATCAGCAAATCTATATCAGTGATTTCTTTGATTTTTCTCTTTTTGTTGACGCTGAACCAGAGTTGATCGAAAAATGGTATTTAACTCGATTTGAAGCTCTTCTAGATACGGCCTTCCAAGTTCCCGGAAACTTTTATTATCCCTATGCGATTGGCCCTCGTGAGGAAGCCCTCGACATGGCTCGAAATGTCTGGAAAGAGGTTAATCTTAAAAACCTAGAAGAATATATCCTGCCAACACGCAATAATGCCGATGTGATTTTACATAAAACCCACGGCCATGAGATCGACACTGTTTCACTAACTAAGTATTAACAAGCGAGCACTAGCTTGCTTTATATAAAAACTAATTAAAGATAAGGGTGAAGTTACGTGACAAAGGTTGCCGACATGACAACATTAGAAAAAGTAATTGTATTAGACTTTGGTAGTCAATACAACCAATTAATTACACGCCGCATTCGCGAATTTGGGGTTTTCTCTGAATTGATGAGTCATCGCATTACGGCTGAAGAAATCAAAGCCATCGCCCCTAAAGGAATTATCTTTTCTGGCGGACCAAACAGTGTTTACGGCGACAAAGCATTTAAAATTGACCCGGAAATTTTCAAACTTGGCATTCCAATTTTAGGCATTTGCTACGGCATGCAGCTAATGACCCAAGAATTCGGTGGTGTTGTGGAAGGCGCAAGTAAAAAAGAATACGGCCAAGCCTTTATCGACATTCAAAATACAAAAGCTGGTCTTTTCAATGGCTTACCTGAAAGACAACAAGTTTGGATGAGCCATGGCGACTTAGTAACTAAGGTTCCTGAAGGCTTTAAAGTTACTGCGACAAGTACTGATTGTCCGATCGCTGCAATGGAAAACACTAAATTAAACTTCCATGCTGTTCAATTCCACCCAGAAGTTCAACACTCTGAGTATGGTAACGACATTCTACGCCACTTTACTTTTGATATCTGTGGTTGCTCTGGTGACTGGTCAATGGGAAGCTTTATCGACATCGAAATCGCAAAAATTCGCGAAACAGTTGGCGATAAAAAAGTTCTTCTTGGCTTGTCTGGCGGCGTTGATTCAAGTGTTGTTGGAGTTCTATTGCAAAAAGCGATTGGCGACCAATTAACCTGTATCTTCGTAGACCACGGCTTACTTCGTAAAGGTGAAGCCCAACAGGTCATGGATAGCTTGGTTGGCAAGTTTGGCTTAAACATCGTCAAAGTAGACGCTCAAAAACGTTTCTTAGATAAGCTGGCTGGTGTCACTGATCCAGAACAAAAACGTAAAATTATCGGCAACGAATTTATCTACGTCTTCGATGATGAAGCAACTAAGCTTGAAGGCATTGAGTTCTTAGCTCAAGGAACTCTTTATACTGACGTGATCGAAAGTGGAACAGAAACAGCTGAAGTGATCAAATCACATCACAACGTAGGTGGCCTACCTGATGACATGCAATTCAAATTAATTGAACCATTAAACACATTGTTTAAAGATGAAGTTCGCGCTCTTGGAACTGAATTGGGTATGCCTGATTCAATCGTTTGGCGCCAACCTTTCCCTGGACCTGGTCTTGGGATTCGAGTTATTGGTGACATCACTGAGGAAAAACTTGAAATCGTTCGTGAATCTGATGCTATCTTGCGTGAAGAAATCGCGGCAGCTGGTCTAGATCGTAGCATCTGGCAATACTTCACTGTTTTACCCGGTATCCGTAGTGTGGGTGTTATGGGTGACGGCCGAACGTATGATTATACGGTTGGGATTCGCGCGATTACGTCTATCGACGGAATGACAGCCGATTTTGCTCGAATTGATTGGGACTTGCTACAAAAAATCTCCGTGAGAATTGTTAATGAGGTGGCTCATGTGAACCGCATCGTGTACGATATTACGAGTAAACCACCTGCAACTGTTGAGTGGGAATAAAGAGCCAACATAATAAGGATGGGGAATGCCGATAAATCAACGTTTTTCAACTTTTAAAATGCTTGATTTTCATTGAAAATGATATGGTTCCCTACCATTTTCCCTACCAAAAACCCCTGTCAGGATAACGCTTGACAGGGGTTTGTTTTTTATGAGCCTACTTTTTATAGCATCCTCAAATTGTTTTCTTTATCTGGCTCTAATATTTTCAAAACATAAGATATACCCTGCAAAATCTCCCCAGCGTTTTCTATCTTCTGACGAGCCAAGTTTTTCCATCCAACTAGTGTCTAGTTCTAATTGTTCAGCTAGCTTATGGAATGCCTTTAGATTGATCATAAATGTATTGTGATAGCTAGTTCTTAATTTGTCCTTCTCCTGTTTCTCTTCCCTAGAAAAATAATTCCAGTTAGTTCTCATATTAGAATACACTATAGCTGAATCTATGACTTCTTTCCATAGCTCATGTAAATATTCATCTTTGCATTCTAATACATTAAAAATAGAGTTGTAAATTTCTAATGCTTCTTCGAAAGATATTGAATCATTTTTTTGTAAGTAGGTGTTATAATCAAACACTCAATCATCTCCTTTTGATATTCTTGATAAATTTACTACGATTAAATATAAAAATTATTTTAGAATCCCCCTGAAAAGATTATGGTAATGAACCGATTTCCTCTAATGAAATGAAATCTTCAAATGACGGAATTGATTCCCAAGAATTACTGTAGCCATGAGAAGGTTGAATTTTTTTGATTTTTTCTTTCAAAGTAGTTTCATTTACCCCAAGAATAGGGAGAATCTCATTTAAATATTTTTTTGATTTCATCGAGTTGACGATATTTAGCCGACTGTTTAATCTTTCTTTATAAATGTATGTTAGCGGAAACCATGAATTATAGTTAACAATAGGATTAATTCTACTGATGTAATTAAGAAATATATCCATCTCAACTATATCTTTAAACTCTTTTTCAGTTGATCTCTCTTTAATTAAATCTGCTGTGATGGATATTCTGTTACTCTCTTTTTCAATTTTCCCACTAAAAATAAAACTTGTTGGATGTCTAAAAGTAACGAAAGAGACATCTCGATAACTGGATTCATCATAATAAAGATGATTAATCAAGGCAAACATTATATCCCATCTTTTGAATTTTGCTGAAACAGAATTAGCGATAATAAATATTTCTATAAGTAAAAACCTTATAGATTCTGGGCTCAAACTATCATTAGACTCTTTTCTAGAAATTTGATAAATTTTATTGTTAAATTCTGTAAAAAAATCTACCAAAAACTCACTTGTAGTCTGCGTATCTTGAACCAAAATATTGATTACTCTCGTAAAAGATTTCCTGAACGGGAGTGACTCATGGATCATTCTAATAGCCGCTTCATCGGGTTCTTCATTTTCATTTTGTATAACAGTTAGCTTATCTAAATCATCCAGAAAGAAATCAAAATAATCCTTAATAGCAAAAGATAGTCGGTGACTGGATTTATCAAGAGCTTTTTCTACCAATTCTGCCTTTCTTTCAACCTCAAAAGTATCTACAGCTTCCTCTAATAGAAAAGAAGGTATTTTACCTATTGCTGGCTTTCTTAAATCAGGTTTTTCGAAGATTTCTCTTAATAACTTTTCAAAATTCTCTTGATAAGTAGTTTCACTCGATAAATCAATATACATTCTACTTTTGGCATATAGAGGAAGAAACTCTTTTCCCGTTTCTAAATCCCTTTCAAAAACGATAGGAATAAATCGATTTTTTCCCAAATCATCATATAAAGACGGGGTAATAATTTGAGTTTCTGTACCTACCCCACCTTTCCTATCATCAGCTTTTTCAGTATACAATTTATCTGAGATTATTAATACTCGGTTAATAGAATCATCCTTTACCATCTGTTCCATAAAATCGTACTTATCCTGTCCTACTTTTAAATCCCAGACGTCTAAAACTACATCCACTCCAGAACCCATTAGAGATTTCGCCAAATCTAAAACTTTTTGTTTGTGCTCATCACTCGTCCAACTATATGATATAAAAACTTTTTTCGTTTCAAGTATTTCCAAAATCCTCTTCCCCTTTACATTGTTTAATCAATAATAAGATATACAACTCTTAAATATAATTTTCTATTCAAAATACTTCCAATCTCAGCTCACAATACATTTAAGAGTATTTGATTTTCTTTAGCATATTCATCAATTAAAACTTTTGTCACACTTGTTCTCATATACTGATCCTTAACATTTTTGTATATGATGAATGCAATAATATCTTCTTGCTGATTCAACGAAAGTTTAGAAAAATCTGTTTCTTTCATGAAATTATCCATGAGAACAATGGTATTTTCGATATCAAAATATTTACTTATATATTCATAATCAACATTCCACGTATCATAAACAAAATTGCTAGAAGCTTTACCATGACCAATTAATAAAGAAATTAACTTGGCTGTATCTAATTTTGTTTCTTTCAACCTTGAGATTAAACTATTAAAAAACTTTCTCGTTTCTTCTTCATCTGATTTCTCTAACAAATATTTAATATACATGAAGTATTTATCATTAATTATCTCATAAATATCCGAATTTAATATCTGTTCAAAAATTAAATTCTCCATCTCTATCAAATGCTCGAGAGATATTTGATAATAATCAATTTCTTTTTCTTTCCCATCCTCTAAATATCTGTTATGTTCATTTTCCAACATTAAAAGTATACTAGATTTTACACCTAAAGCTATATAATCATCTTCAAAAAACATTTCTACATATTTTTTCCTTACTTCTTCATTTGAGTATATTTGAAGAAAAGTTTGAACTAAATTCCTTAATCTCCATTCCCAAGGAAAAGAAAAAAAACTATCCTTATCTGGATCAGTCAATGAGTACCATATTTGCAGAATGTTTTTTACTAGCAAACCAAATCTTTCATTAGTATCATTTTTTCCTTTTAATTCTATAAAGAATGAATTAATGTGATCCAACAGTAGATTAGTTTTTCTATTTGCATCAATATTCATAATAATATCTTTTAAACTATTTTCAGAAGCACTAAATATTAAATGGTCAACTTGTGACAAAGACAGACCCTCGTCTAAGCTAAGAGAAAAGTATCTATCAAAAAAATTTTTGTCAGAAATACGTCCGCTTTTATTCGAAGATGGGTATGATATCGATTGTTTCTTATACGTTTCTCTAATTTTAGGGAACAATATTGACAAAATACTCAAAACACTAGCTTTATTCTTTTCAGATAAATCATCTATTAGGTTATCACAAATACTTTTAAGTTCGTCTTTTTGATCCTCAGCAGATGAATACCCAACTGAAGTAAATGTAGTAAAATCACCACATAATTCTTCTTTATAAAAAGATAAGAAAGAATATATCTTAGGTTCAAAAACTTGTAAAGTAGTTATTCCTAAAAAATCAACTATGTTGATTTCATTTTGTAAAAATGAATACTTTAAACTTATTGTATTATTTAACCTTGCTACATCTCTCATACTTTTAAGTTTAGTTCTAATTCCATCATTAAATAGTATTGACCAATCATTTTTATCAAATTGGCTTTCAGGTATACTTTTTAGCGTTAATTCCAATTGACTTAGAAACAGATGTGTAAGCTTTGTTTCATTTATAACAGGCAAGTGGAATGGAATTTGAACTATTTTTTCTAAATAGGCTTCACCATTATTATTTTGCACTTCTCCAAGCGCACTAGTTACAATATCATAGTCAAAAGCTAACAAGTATATTGTATTTGGAAAATCAGCAATAGATTTAACTAGTTTGAAAACTGATTGAATTTCCGTATTTGATAATCTATCAATATCATCGATAAATATAACTACTTTTGAGTTAGATTCTTTTAATTCCTCTACAAGTGAATCTTTTATTGCTTGAAGATTTGCAGACTTCTTATCTGCGTCACCAGATATTTTTTTCCCAAAGGACTTTGTTATTTTGGATAATATGCTACCAGCAGTTCCTATTATAGGAATTACTGATGTCAGCTCAATCGCATCTCCAAAAAGTTGCAAATTTTCTCCAATTTTTTTTGTTTTTTTTGAGTCTTGTAATTTAAAAGTGCTTGATAGTTGACTAAAAAATTGGCTAATCAACTGGTTAGGATCAGTAAACATCCACGGATTGAACCTCAAAATTATTGGCTTATTCATATCTTCTTTGGTTAATTCCAATAAATTTTCTTCTATCATGTTTATTGTAGAGGTTTTTCCAGACCCCCACTCACCATAAAGACCAATATTAAAACTATCAAGTTGATCATACTTAACAATTGATTGTGCTAGCTGTGCAGCAAAGTTTTTTCGACCTAATAAATCTTCATCTAATGATTTAATTGGAACGTCTGAGTTTAACATTTACTTTCCTCCATATTCCATAATTTAATTATTATATTTCGTCTCTACTATTATACCAATTATCTGTATAATTTCAGAAATATTTAACAGATTATCCAAAGAGTATTCATTTGTTAATCAATCGAATCAATTTCATAATTTCAATGCCTTGCGGCATAAGGGGTTGAATTAAATAAAAAAAGAGAACCTCCCCATTTTTGATATAATGTAAGTGCAAACAAAACATAATCAAAAAGGAGTGTCCTCTATGACTATTATATACCAACCGACGTTTTTAGACATTGAAATTTTATTAGAATTAGAACCCATTCAGCGATATAGGGAAATATTCTCACCATTACCGATTGAAAAAGTAGTAGCGTTGTTTGATAAAGACCATCGTGTTGGAAGACCTGTTACAGTTAACTATGAAGCAACGTTTAAAGCGTTTATTATTCGTTATGTAGAAGGGATTCCAACAATTAAAGCGTTGATTAAACGGTTGAAGGAAGATCTAGTATTTAAACTAAGTTTAGGGTTTCTCTATTCAGAGCGCATCCCTTCGGAAGCGACCTTCTCACGCTTTGCACATAAACTCACGACACATC
>NZ_JCAQHY010000120.1:0-23993 GCF_059621045.1 Vagococcus sp. WN80Y | reverse complement strand
TGTTTGGTTACTTTTATTTTAGCAAAAGTGTTCTTATTTTTGTACAACAAAATAATCCAGATGCCAATCAATTTGACTGGTATCTGGATTTTTCGTTTAGACTTATGTCCCAAGCTCATCACAATGCTTGTAATTGACGAACCCGATTAATAATTAACTCTAAGATAAAGACACAAGGAATTTGACTAGATAGATCATGATACACGTGTGAACGATCATGATGGCTTATATAATCCACATAATAGTCAGCTTTTTGAGCAAGTTTACTCGAAGAATCACTCGTTATCACAACCACTTTTGTATTAGTATCTGCTAACATTTGATTCGCAACATCCAACATTTCCACGGTGTTTCCTGAAACACTCAATATAAAAATAACATTCAATTTATCCTTATTAAGACGGGTCTTAAATGGATAGGTTCGATCCGTTAAGGAAAATGAATTAAATCCTAAATTAGCAATTTTTCGACTGGCATAACTACCAATTGCACCAGACGCACCAATTCCCATAAAAAGACTTGTACCAGATTGCAAAATCAACTCCGCACAATAATTAATTTTCAATTCTAAATCATTTTTAAAATTTTTACGATTGAGAATATCGAAATAATCATCTAATCCACTTGCCAATGGCGATGGCTTAACCGTTCCCTTTATGGCTAGTTTAAACTCTGGAAAAGAATCATAACCATTTTTTCGTATAAATCTCATGACAGATGTTGGAGAGGTGTGAGAGCCTTCTGCAATATCTCGAACACGCATATAAGCAATTTTATCATCATTATCAATAATAAATTGATAGATAGCGAGTTCAACTTCCGACAATTCACTCAGATTATCGTACTTAAACATTCATTCCCCTCCCACTCGTATTTCTTTATTATATCACAGCCAGTACGAAAAGGTCTCGTGCTTATCTTTGTAGAAAAGCACAATCCCACTACTTCTGCTGACCACATAACCTCTCATGAATGTCGGTATCATATATACTAAAATCTGTTGTTTAAAAGAACAACAGAGACAATGCGTGAAACCATCACGGATAGCTGTTTTTCCACAAATAAATCCACTTCTCAAGAACAGCCAATGTCATTGCTATCACTCGATTTTCAGATATTCACCCAATGGTTTAAGTAAAAGCTTTGAAAAGTAGAAACCCAAAATTGTGCGTGATACTATCACGCATATAATAAC
This sequence comes from Vagococcus sp. WN80Y, assembly GCF_059621045.1. Classification (NCBI taxonomy): domain Bacteria; kingdom Bacillati; phylum Bacillota; class Bacilli; order Lactobacillales; family Enterococcaceae; genus Vagococcus; species Vagococcus sp. WN80Y. The sequence goes on along the minus strand of NZ_JCAQHY010000120.1, from coordinate 22,798 downwards.
ATAAATTAGAAGTACATGACTTCCTTAATGAAATAATTAGAGGCATAGACCTTGCTATATTTGAAAAATCCACTCCTCTGTTTAAAAGAACAACAGAGACAATGCATGAAATTATCACGCATAGCTGTTTTTTCACAAATAAATCCATTTCTTAAAAATAGCCAATTTCACTGCTATCACTCATTTTTCAGCTAATCGTCCTATGTTTTAAGTTGATTCTTTGAAAAGTAGAAACCCAAAATTGTGCGTGATAGCATCACGCATATAATAACACTTATTCCACTGAAAACTCTTCTTTTAAACAGCAAATTGACTGATAATTTTATGCAGCCATATTTTTTATCAATGCCTTATCAGTATTAATCCACTTAGCTATGAAAATTGTACATCTATTATAGCACTTAATCATCTGATTTAATTCCTTTTTTGAGAACAATTTAAAATTACACACTATCAGTCAAATCGGCTATCGTAAATTTGATAAACGTGATTAAATCGCGAATTTAAGCTTACTTCAGTAGGCTTTTGTGCAAATTTGAGCTCTGACTTTCAGTTTATTAATGATATCATAAAAAAAGAGAACAACCATTACAGTTGTTCTCTTCTGTTACTAATCATTCTTATTCATATTGCGAATTAATTCGTCAATCCGACTGCCATAAGCGACAGACGCATCACGCTCAAAAACTAATTCAGGTGTTTTATAAATCTGAAGTCTTTGGCCTAACTCTTTACGAATCAAACCAGTTGCTTTCTCCAATCCGGCTTGTGCCTTTTCGACATCAGATGCCTTGTCAGACAATGTACTATAATAAATAGTTGCTTGCTGCAAATCACCAGTCACACGAACATCCGTGATAGTAATGTCTTTGACACGAGGATCGCGAACGCGTTTTTGGAGAATATCATTCACTTCCCGCTGGACTTCTTGTGCAACTCTACGGTCTCGATATTTTACCATGATATTTCCTCACTTTCTCGCTTATTTACGTTTGATTTCAACCATTTCGAAGCCTTCAATAACATCATCAACTTTAATATCATTGTAATTTTCGATAGTTGCGCCACATTCAAAGCCCATCTTAACTTCTTTTGCATCATCCTTAAAGCGCTTCAAGCTTGATAACTTGCCTTCATGAATGACGATATTATCGCGAATCAAGCGGATACCACTATCACGCTTAATCACACCTTCAGTTACGTAACACCCTGCGATAGTTCCAACTTTAGAAACAGTATACGTTTCACGAATCATCATTTGACCCGTAATTTTCTCTTCGAATTCAGGATCTAGCATCCCTTTCATCGCCGTTTCAATTTCGTCAATCGCATTGTAGATGATTCGGTGAAGACGAATATCAACTTCTTCAGAATCTGCTTGTTGCTTCGCTTGAACTGTTGGACGAACGTTAAAACCAATGATAATCGCATTACTTGCTGCCGCTAGGGTAATATCACTTTCGTTGATCGCACCTACAGCCGAATGAACGATTTTAACTCGAACGCCTTCAACTTCAATTTTTTGTAAGCTAGCCGCTAAAGCTTCTGCAGAACCTTGAACATCGGCTTTAATAATGACATTAACTTCTTTTAATTCGCCTTCTTTAAGACTTTCAAATAAGTTATCTAATGTCACACGACTACCTAGTGCACGATGCTCTAACAACGCGCGTTTTGCACGTTCTTCACCTGCTGCACGAGCTGTTTTCTCATCCTCTAACACAACAAAACGATCTCCTGCTTGAGGCACATCATTTAGACCAGTAATTTCAACTGGTGTAGCAGGACCAGCTTCTTTATCGCGACGACCAATATCATTTGTCATCACCCGAACTCGACCAAAAGTATTTCCGACAACAATAGGATCACCAACACGGAGAGTTCCTTGTTGGACAAGCAATGTCGCTACAGGACCTTTTCCTTTATCTAGACGCGCTTCAATAACGCTACCGATAGCATTTTGAGTTGGATCAGCTTTTAGCTCTTGGACTTCAGAAACAAGTACAATCATTTCTAATAAGTCATCAATATTTTGACCAAACTTAGCTGAGATTGGCACAAAAATTGTATCGCCACCCCAGTCCTCTGGAATCAATCCGTGCTCACTTAATTGTTGCATCACATGATCAGGATTCGCTCCTGGCTTATCAATCTTGTTAACCGCAACAATAATTGGCACTTCTGCTGCTTTAGCATGGTTGATTGCTTCAATTGTTTGAGGCATAACCCCATCATCTGCAGCAACAACTAAAATTGTGACGTCGGTGATACTAGCACCACGTGCACGCATGCTCGTAAAGGCCGCATGTCCAGGTGTATCTAAGAAAGTAATAGTCTTTCCACCTGCTTCAATTTGGTAAGCCCCGATATGCTGAGTAATCCCACCTGCTTCACCTAGAGATACTTTAGTATTTCTAAGCGTATCTAGCAACGTGGTTTTACCATGGTCAACGTGTCCCATGATTGTTACCACAGGCGGACGAGTCACTAGGTTTTCTTCAACAATGGCTTCTTCTTCAAAGAATTTATCAATATCGGCCACATCAACTTGAACCTTCTCTTCAGCCCCAATACCATAATCGGCCGCTAACAATTCAATTGTATCTTTATCAAGGGCTTGGTTTTGGTTAACCATGACCCCCATCATAAATAGCTTTTTAATAATTTCTGCTGGCTCACGGAAGATTTTTTTAGAAATTTCCGCAACATTCATGCCTTCAGAATAGACTAAGATTTCTGGTAATTCTTTAAATTTACGTGGCGGAACAGCTGGCTTCGTTGATTCTGGGTAACGTTTGCCTTTTTTGCCCTTTTTGTTAAATCGATTACGGTTTTGATTATTATAACCGCCTTGTTGATTACCACGATAGTTACTACGGTTTTGATTGCCACCTTGACCTGAACCACTACGTTGATTCGTGGTATTTGTCCCTTGAGTCGCTGTTTGCCCTTGCGGACGACCTTGACTTTGACCTTGTGGGCGCTGGCTGTTTTGTCCTTGTGGACGATTTCCCTGTCCTTGGCCTTGTGGACGTTGGCCGTTTTGTCCTTGTGGACGATTACCCTGACCTTGTGGGCGTTGGCTGTTTTGTCCTTGTGGACGATTTCCCTGTCCTTGGCCTTGTGGACGTTGGCTATTTTGTCCTTGTGGACGATTTCCCTGACCTTGGCCTTGTGGGCGTTGGCTGTTTTGTCCTTGTGGACGATTTCCCTGACCTTGGCCTTGTGGGCGTTGATTAGACGTATTTTGTTTTGGACGACTTGCGCCACTTTGGTTAGTTTGCGTATTTCCAGTTGTAGGTTTATTTGTCATATTTTTAGTTTGATTTTCTGTACCGCCTGAACGCTGCGATGTCGTACTTCCTTTTCTTTTATCTAGATTTTGTTGTTGTGAGTGTGGCTTATTCCCTGTAGCTTGTGGACGTTGATTTCCGCCGTGAGCCTGATTCGGTTGATTATTTGCCACCTGTTTATTTGGAACTGGCTTGTTGGACTGCGCTGGCTGAGAGCTTTTCTTTGCCTGACCTCCGAAAGCACCACGTATTTTGGTTTCTTGATCAGCACTAATAGAGCCCATATGATTTTTTACGTCAATGCCAAGAGAATGTGCTCGATCAATAACCGCCTTACTCGATTGATCGATTTCCTTGGCTAATTCATAAATTCGTTTATTACCCATGCAATCACCTTCCTAACTTGATAATAACTCTTGTAACTTTTTAGCAAATCCTTGATCACGAACACCTATAATCATGCGGCTTCGGCCAATAGCATGGCTAATTTCCGCCTGAGTAAATTCCGTCACACAAGGAACATGATAATAAGAACTTTTATCTTGAATCTTTTTAATTGTGTTGTCACTAGCATCTGTAGCCACAAAAACAAGCTTAACTTTCTGGGCCCGAATGTCCGCTAAGGTCAATTCTTCACCAGAAATAAGTTTGCCAGCACGCATTGCCATGCCTAGTAAATTAAGGGCCTTTTGCCGTGTCATCATTTACCTAACAATTCCTGTCTGGCTTTTTGATGTGTGACATAGTCCAATAATTCTTGATAGAATTCATCAGTTAACGTTGCATCCAACACCCGATTTAAGAGTTGTTTATCCCAAGCTTTTTGCACCACTTCTGGTTCAATAGAAACATACGCTCCACGACCTGGCATCTTTCCACTTGGATCAATTGCCACAGCCCCTTCTTTCGAGCGAACAACACGGATCATTTCTTTTTTCGGCTTCATTTCACCTGAAACCACACATTTTCTTAAAGGAATTTTTCGCTGTTTCATCTCTATCGCCTCCTAGGATTAATCGTCGTTAACTAAATCTTCCGCAACCTGATCTGCAGATTCATAAAGGTCTTGATCGACCTCTTCCTCATACTCAAGTTCTTCTTCGATGGCGTCACTGATAGATTCATCTTCGATCGCTAACTCTTGTTCTTCGTATTCATCGACACTGTAGTCATCTGAAAGAATCTCTGACTCAACTACTTCTTCATCCACTAGTTGGTTGCGAATCTCTTCCATATCGGATTCAGATTTAATGTCGATTTTAAAATTAGTTAATTTTGCCGCTAAACGAGCATTTTGTCCTCGTTTGCCAATAGCCAGTGATAATTGATAATCAGGTACCACAACCGTACATGATTTTTCATTTTCTTCAAAAAAGACGTCAACAACTTGGGCAGGATTTAGTGCATTAGCAATAAAGATCGCTGGATCTTCACTCCACTCCACAATATCCATATTCTCACCCTTTAACTCATTAACAATTGCTTGCACACGCTGACCGCGAGGGCCGACACACGTCCCGACTGGATCAACATTCTCATCACGAGAGCGGACTGCTACTTTCGCACGGTCGCCAGCTTCACGAGCAATGCTGACAATTTCAACAATGCCATCATACACTTCAGGAATCTCTTGCTCAAATAATCGTTTCAACAAATCAGGATGACTCCGACTAACGAAAACTTGAGGTCCTTTAGATGTATTTTCGACTTTGGACACATAAACTTTGATTCGATCATGAGGTTGATACACTTCGTTAGGAATTTGATCTTGGCGAGAAAGAACCGCTTCGATTTTACCTAAGTTAACATAGATATAACGATTATCTTGGCGCTCGACAATTCCTTGCATGATATCATTTTCGTAGGCGCTAAACTCGTTATAAATAATGGTTCTTTCTGCTTCTCTCACTCGTTGCAAAATTACTTGCTTCGCCGTTTGAGCTGCAATCCGACCAAAGTCTTTTGGAGTGACTTCAAATCGAATTTTATCACCTAATTCGTAGGCCCCATTTAACAATAATGCTTCTTTTAAACTCACTTCTAATTGGGAATCCATGACTTCTTCTGTAACTTCTTTTACCGCATAAACATGAATATTGCCTTTTTTATTATCAAATTCAATTTCCACATTTTGAGCCTGTCCGTAGTGACGCTTGTAAGCAGACACGAGGGCTGCTTCTAAAGCTTCGATGACTATTTCTTTCGAAATGCCTTTTTCTACTTCCAATGCTTCTAGGGCATTCAACATTTCTTTACTCATTTTACTATGCCTCCGTTTGTCTTTATCTAGAACTGAATTGCTAATCTTGCCTTGGCAATATTTTTGCGTTCAAAGGTAATGTCTTTTTCTCTTGTTTTAATTTTAACTGTTAAGGTCAATTCTTCAGCGCTTAATGTTTTTAAAAAGCCGTTAAATTGTTTTTCCCCTTCAACCATCGAATAAAGTGAGACATGAATATACTCGCCAATGGCGTTTTCATAATCCGCTTCTTTTTTTAATGGTCGTTCAGCTCCAGGAGAAGAGACTTCTAAGAAGTATGCTTGAGGAATGGGATCTGGATTCATTAAATCCATCGCATCACTTAGCTTTTCACTAACTAATGCACATTCTTCGATATCAATGCCATTCGGTTTGTCAATAAAGACTCGTAGAAACCAGTTTTTACCTTCCTTCACGAACTCTAGATCTACTAACTCAAAGTTTTGCTCTTCTAAGATTGGCGTGACAACCTTCGTAACAGTTTCCACTACACTACTCAATCCATTCGCCTCCTTCATGGGAATCTGTTTCTCCATCAAAAAGAGTGAGCGTTGTGCGCTCACTCTCTCATCAAGTATCAATCTTTGAATATTATAACATGTTTTTTCTGAAAACTCAACCAAAGTATGATAGTATCAACTTTTTTCTAAGTTTTAGATTAAAATGAGTGAGTTTTAGCAAAATTTTGACGAATTACTTCGCAAGAATAATCAAATTGGGCTTGTTCCTCATCACTTAATTCCCAATTAACTATCTGTTCCACCCCGTTTTTGCCAACGATGGTTGGAACGGAGGCAAAGATACCTTCTTGTCCATACTGCCCGTCTAAATAGACTGAAACAGGCAAAATTTTTCGTTGATTGTGATAGATACTCTTCACCACTTCGACTAAAGCTGTCGCAATTCCAAATTCGGTTGAACCTTTTCCTAGCAACACTTGATAACCACCATCTTTTGTCTCCTGTAAAAGATGCTTATTATCCAAACTAGCCAAATCTTGAGTCGCCAAATAGGCAGACAACGGCTGGCCACTGATCGCCACATGGGACCAAGGTATCATAGCCGAAAAGCCATGCTCTCCCAAGCAAAACGCATTAATTGACTGACGATTTATATTCAAAATGTTGGCTAACTGGCTCTGTAGACGAGCCGAGTCTAACACACACCCTGTACTTAAAATTTGCTCTTTAGGATAGTTCAAATTAGCTTGAATATAGGTTGCTATGACATCTGCTGGATTAGAGATATTGATAATAAAACCATTAAAGCCACTGGCCTTTAACTGGGGCAAAACATCATCCAAAACCCCTACTAATTCTTCCAACTCATCTAGACGATCTTCACTGGGTCCAGAGGGAGGACCAACACATATAACCACACAATCAGCATCAACCAGCTGATCATACTCACCTGCAGAGACCTCAACATGATGGGGCAAATAGCTAACCGCATCACTGATATCTAAGGACTGAGCCAGAGCCTTTTCACGATCTGAATCAATCATCACCAGTTCATCTACTTCTCCCTGCATAGCTAAAGCAAACCCCACGTGTGAACCAACATGTCCTGTACCGATTATCCCAATTTTTCGTGTTTGCATGCACAACACCTCCATTTTAATTTTAGTACCTCTCTTAACTCTTAGAACATTTATAAATAATTATACACTATTAAACCATTTTGAGACTACTCATACAAAAATAAGAAAGATGGTTTCTTAATAATCAGTTAAATTTTAAATAAAGACATTGGTAATCACTTTGATACTCGCTATAATAACCTTTCAGCAATTGAAAGAAGGAACAACTAATGAAAAAACTTATCTTAATAGCCACGTTGCTTTGTATAGTAGGTCTATTCTGCCTTATAGGCTACTGGACTAATCGTCAATTAGAGGTTACCAATGAAAAAATTAAGATCAACGACTTGCCTGGTGCTCTCGATCAACTAAGCATTCTACATGTCTCTGATATCCATTATGGACATCTTCGCGTTTCTCAGAATAAACTCTTGTCAGCAGCAAAAGCTACTTCCCCAGATATCATTCTCGTAACAGGTGACACAGTTGACCGAACTGACGATGTCACGCAGTCTGGAATTCAAGGCCTGATTAACCAATTAGCTAAGATTGCTCCAACTTATGTTATTGAGGGTAATCACGAGCCTACTAGTGGGCAATACGAGGAGTGGCGACAACTCATGCTCGACTCTGATGCCACCTTACTTGAAAATCAAGTAACAACTATTACTCTCAACGGGTCTCCTCTCACCTTAATTGGTTTAATGAATAATGTTACTGATTTACCCGCTGAGAAAAAAATCAAGATTAATAAAGAACAACCAGCTTTAATTCTCGCCCATCATCCAGAAAACTTTGCTGATTATGTTGCCAACTTTGCTTCTTATCCAGTCAAAGCCATTTTATCTGGTCATGCTCATGGCGGTCAGGTTCGCCTTCCTTTCATAGATGGTCTTTTAGCCCCGAATCAGGGCTGGCTACCTCACTATACCAATGGTAGATATACAAGCGACAAAAAGCCAGAAACAACCCTTTTTGTCAGTCGTGGTTTAGCTAATAGCTCATTTCCTTTCCGAATCAATAATAAGCCACATCTAATTAGCCTAACCTTAACAAAAAAATAAGAAGAGGAGCCTGACAAAAAAGTCAGTGCTTCTCTTCTTATTTTTTTATAACATGTCAAACAATGATAATTGATTCTCATCAGGTAAACCATCTAGAACACCATTTTCCGTCATATACTCAATTAATGTTTTAGAAACTTTTCCTCGAGTCGCTAAATCTTCTTTTGATAAAAATTCTTGCTCTTCACGAGCAATCATAATTTGTTTTGCCACGTTTCCACCTAAACTCGGAACCGCTCTAAAAGGAGCAATTAACGTCTTGCCTTCTATCACAAAATTCTCTGCATCAGATTTATACAAATCAATCATTCCAAAGTTATAGCCACGCTCAATCATTTCGTTACACAATTCTAACACGGTCAACAGATTTTTTTCCTTCGTTGAGGCTTCCATTCCTTTGTCGGTTATCTCTTTCATTCGCGCTTTAACTGCCTCTTTCCCTTGAGCCATCGCGACTAAATCAAAGTCGTCCGCCCGAACAGAGAAATAGGCCGCATAATAAAGAATCGGGTAATACACTTTAAAGTAAGCCACACGTAAGGCCATCAAAACATACGCTGCCGCATGGGCCTTAGGAAACATATACTTAATTTTCAAACACGAATCAATGTACCACTCTTGAATACCCGCAGCACGCATATCTACTTGCCAATCATCTGGGATTCCTTTCCCCTTACGAACACTTTCCATGATCTTAAAGGCTAAGCCATCTTCTAGTCCATTATGAATTAAATAAACCATGATATCATCCCGACACCCAATTACTTGAGCAAGAGTTTGTTTGCCTTGACGAATCAATTCTTCCGCGTTCCCTAACCAAACATCCGTCCCGTGGGATAAACCAGAAATTTGTAGTAACTCTGCGAAAGTTGTTGGATGAGTTTGCTCCAACATTCCACGAACAAATTTTGTCCCAAACTCAGGAATCCCCAATGAACCTGTCTTAGAATAGATCTGATCTGGTTCTACTCCCAATACTTGAGGGCCAGAAAAAATCCGCATAACTTCAGGGTCATCTGTAGGAATTGTTTTTGGATCAATACCAGATAAATCCTGCAACATCCGAATAACGGTTGGATCATCATGCCCCAGAATATCTAGCTTCAAAACATTGTCATGAATTGAGTGAAAATCAAAGTGAGTCGTTTTCCAATCGGCGTTCTGATCATCCGCTGGATATTGAATCGGCGTAAAGTCATAGACATCCATATAATCGGGGATAACAATAATCCCCCCCGGATGCTGACCTGTCGTCCGCTTTACTCCTGTCGCCCCTTTAGCAAGGCGATCAATTTCAGCATTGCGGAGATTCATATTATTGTCTCGCTCATAACCTTTTACAAAGCCATAAGCTGTCTTGTCCGCAACCGTTCCAATTGTACCAGCCTTATAGACATACTCATCACCAAATAAATCTTTTGTATACTCATGAGCCTTCGCTTGATAATCTCCTGAAAAGTTTAAATCAATATCGGGAACCTTATCTCCATGAAAGCCCAGAAACGTTTCAAAAGGAATATCATGGCCATCTTTAAACAAACGAACATCACATTCTGGACATTGTTTTTCAGGTAAATCAAACCCTGAACCGATCGATCCATCCTCAAAAAATTCAGTGTACTGACACTTTGGACAGCGATAGTGAGGTGCCAGAGGGTTAACCTCTGTGATCCCTGTCATAGTGGCAACAAAACTAGAACCAACCGAGCCACGAGACCCAACTAAATAGCCATTTTCCAAACTTTTATGCACTAATTTTTGTGAAATCAAATAGATAACTGAGAACCCGTTACCAATAATACTGTCGAGTTCCTTTTTCAAACGCTTCTCAACAATATCAGGTAGAGGTTCGCCATACAACCGTTTTGCTTCATTGTAACTCAGATCAGTAATTTCTTGCTCAGCACCTTCGATTTTAGGTGTATACAAGTCTGTTTTAACTGGGGTAATGTCTTCAAACCAGCCTGCAATCAGTAAACTATTATCAACAACTACTTTTTGAGCTAACTCTGTACCAAGAAACTCAAAATCTGCTAACATCTCATCTGTCGTTCTAAAATGAACATCAGGCAAAGAATGGCGATTTAGAGGATTCGCTCCCCCCATTGAATTAACCAAAATCTTTCGGTATATCGCATCCGTCTTATCAATGTAATGAACATTTCCCGTTGCGACAACAGGCTTATCGAGTTCGTCACCAATTTTAACTAAATTACGAATAATTTCTTCCAAATCAGCTTCATTTTTAACTAACTCCTGTTCTAACAGATGAGAATACACTGGCTTCGGCATTATTTCAATGTAATCATAAAATTTCGCACGATTTTTCGCTTCTTCAATCCCTTTTTGCATCATCGCTTCAAAAATTTCCCCACCGCTACAGGCAGAACCAATCACTAAGCCTTCACGCAATTTACTTAATTGAGAGCGTGGGATTCGTGGTATTCGGTAATAAAAATCAATATTAGACATAGAAATCAGCTTAAATAGATTTTTCAATCCATCTTGAGTCGTTGCCATGATTGTCGCATGAAAAGGTCTTGCTCTTTTATAAGAGTCCCCTTCTCCAACATGCTCATTTAATTCATCATGAAAATTGATATCATGTTCATCTTTCGCTTTTTTCAAGAATATCCAACATAGGTGACCTGTCGTTTCTGAATCATAGACAGCTCTATGATGCTGTTCTAACCCAACACCATATTTCTTAGCCAGCGTATTTAAACGATGACTCTTCCAATCTGGATGAAGGAAACGAGAGAGCTCCAGCGTATCAATCACCGAGTTAGGGGCTTCCGGAATATCATATTTTTCATAACTAGTATTTAAGAATCCCATATCAAAACTTGCATTATGGGCAACAAGAATATCCTCTGCACAAAACTCACGAAACATTTTCAAAACTTCTTCTTCTGACTTAGAGTTACGCACCATATCATCGGTAATTCCCGTCAAGTTAATCGTTGTTTGAGAAAGTGGATGGCCTGGGTTAATAAATTGTTCAAAGGTATCAATGACGTTTCCTTTGTGCATTTTAACAGCTGCTAACTCGATAATCGTGTCATAAACAGCTGACAAACCAGTTGTCTCAACATCAAATACCACATAAGTTGCATCAGTTAATTCAATATGTCGCGAGTTGTAAGCAATCGGCACGCCATCATCAACCACATTGGCTTCGATCCCGTATAAAATTTTAATGCCATGCTTCTTACCCGCTCCATGAGCATCTGGAAAAGCTTGAGCACCAGCATGGTCCGTAATAGCCACAGCTGGCATCCCCCACTTAGCAGCTTGAGCTACTAAATCACTCGCACCATTGACCGCATCCATCGTACTCATGTTGGTATGCAAGTGTAATTCCACGCGCTTTTGTCCCTCTGGTGCCAAATCTTTACGACCCGCTTTTTTAACTTCCATTAAATCTCGACCATTCATAACCAAATCCTTCATGAATGTGTCTTCCTGAACCCCGCCACGGACTCGTAGCCAGCTCCCTTTTTTAATCGCAGCAAACACGGCTTCATCTTGAGCACCATTAGAAAATTTCTTAACTGCAAAAGAAGACGTATAGTCAGTTAACTTCACAATTAGAATTTGACGGCCAGAGCGCAAATCACGAACTTCCACATCGAAAACATACCCTTCAATCACCACACTGCGTTCTTCATCAATAATCGCGTTCATCGGTGTGATTGGCTCATCATTATTAATTTGACGACCCATTTGAACTGGCCCCTCTAAAGCAGGTGCTTCCGTTTTCTTCTGTTGTTTTAATTGTTCATTTTTTTCAATTGCGGCAGCAGCCTCTTCCATCATTCGCTCTTGCTGTTCCTGCTGACGAATCGCAAAGGCTTGCCGATTTTCTTCAGCCTTTTCCACATTTACTCTAGGATCAATGCGAAACTTTGGAAACCCAAAATCTTGATAAGCAAGTTCAACTGCCGGTAAATACTGCTGTTTCAAATAGCTAATAATCCCTTCATTATCAACCAAAATAACAATTCGGTCATCGTCAATAAAAGGCAATTGATCTTTAAGTGCCCCATTCACGATAGCTTTATTACATTGAGCATTATTCACTCCTAGAGCCCAGTAATCCTTCAACTGAGCATCTGTATAAATTGACTCAGTCGTTAAGATATGTAAGCGAATTGACGCAATCGACTCAAAGGCCATCGTCAGTTTTTGACTCAGTAATGAATACAACTTAATTGGTAAAATCTCAGGAAAGCGAAGATAAAACTCCCAAACTCGACTTTGTTTATGGACAATTACTTTTTCAACCGCACCTTGACGAATGAGCGAATCGTTCCGCATTGTTTCATCCAAATTCATTTGATCAACTAATTTTGCAAATAATTCTTGCGGGTTTAACACACTTTAACCTCCTCCTGAAAAACGTTGTCAGCAACTTTGGCTTCAAACGCCCTTAACAGAAAGAGACACTCAACAAAAGATTTGCTGAGATGCCTCTTTTACATTCCTATTATACTCTTTTTTTAGCAGTTTTTCCAACCAGAATAATCCCTGTTAATTAATCAGTGCTCTCTGGATTTAGTAAAATACTCAATGTACTTGCTAGCTCATCCTTGCGAACTTCCAGCGTTTCACCTGTTTGGCGAATCTTCACTTCAACAATACTGTCGACTGCTTTTTTCCCAATTGTAATTCTAATCGGCAAGCCAATCAAATCAGCATCCTTGAATTTAACACCTGGTCGTTCTTTTCGATCATCAATCAGAACTTCATAGCCAGCTTGAACCATCATTTCTTCAATTTCATTGGTTAATTTCATTTGATACTCATCTGCTGTATTGATTGGCACCACATGCAAATCAAAAGGGGCTATTCCTTTCGGCCAGTTCATACCATCATCATCTGCATTCTGTTCCACTATTGCTGAAACTAAACGGCTAACACCAATTCCATAACTTCCCATGGTAACTAAAACATCTCGACCATTTTCATCTAAAACAGTCGCCCCCATTGCTTCACTGTAACGAGTTCCCAATTTAAAAATATGACCAATTTCAATCCCCTTAGTAAATTGCAAAACCCCTTCACCATCTGGCGAAAGATCTCCTTCTTGAGCAAAACGAATGTCCTCATAAGCAACTGGCTCAAAATCTCGCCCTGGATTAACATTAAGCAAATGATAGCCTGTTTCGTTAGCTCCAACGACTGCATTTTCCATATCTTTCACATATAGATCGGCTATTACTTTAACCGTCTCAGGTAAATCAACAGGTCCAATCGAACCAAAATCAGCTCCCAGCGCTTCGACAGCTTCTTCTGGTGTCGCTGGTTCAACAACACTTGCTTTCAAATAATTTTTTAACTTAACGTCATTTACTTCATGATCTCCTCTGACTAACGCTAAAACCAATTCACCATCTGCGGAAAACAAGACTGATTTAATTGTTTGTTGAATATCCTTCCCTAAGAAATTCACAACTTCCTCAATCGTTCCAACATTTGGAGTCGCAACTTTTTCCTTCTCCAAAATTGTGGTATGAGCATTAGGGGCTACATAAAGACTCGTTGCCATCTCTAAATTTGCTGCATAATCACTCTCTGACGAATAACAAATAGTATCTTCGCCGACATCTGCAATCGCCATAAACTCTTTCGAATCACTGCCGCCCATCGCACCACCATCGCCAATAATTGCCCGAAAGTTTAATCCACAGCGCTCAAAAATACGGGTATAAGCTTTTTCATATAGACGATAACCTTCATCCAAGCTTTCTTCAGACGAATGAAAAGAATAACCATCCTTCATGATAAACTCACGACCTCTTAATAATCCGAAACGTGGACGTTTTTCATCGCGATACTTCGTTTGAATCTGATAAAGTGACAGTGGTAGACGTTTATATGAGGCAATTTCATTCTTAATTAAATCAGCAAATGTTTCCTCATGAGTTGGCGCCAAAATAAACTCACGGTTATGACGGTCATGCAATTTCATTAGTAACGGACCATAGGTGTCATAGCGACCTGATCTTTCCCATAACTCTGCGGGAACTATTGCTGGCATCAGCATCTCCACTGCTTCAATTGCCTCAAATTCCTCACGCATAATTTGTTTGATTTTTTCAAGTACTCGAGTCGCGAGCGGCAAATAGCTATATACACCACTTGTCACTTGACGAATATACCCCGCTCTGACCAACATCTGATGGCTCACTACTTCAGCATCATTCGGAACTTCCCGTAATGTAGGAATTAACATTTTTGACTGTTTCATTTAGCAAAATCTCCTTTTCCAACCCTAACTTTTATCTAAAGAAAAACCGCATAATATCATTCCAGGTCACTAAGACCATCAAAATCATAATAACCGCAAACCCAACAATGGTAATTTTCCCTTCACTTTCAGGACTCAACGGTTTTCGGCGAATCCCTTCAACAATATTTAGCACCAACTTACCGCCGTCCAAAGCTGGAATTGGTAACAAATTCATGATCCCCAAATTGATACTTAACATTGCCATAAAATTCAGGATAACAATAAACCCTTCGTTCGCAACTTGTGATGATAGTTGAAAAATCATCACTGGGCCACCTAACTTATTTAAACTAAAGCCAAAGATCAAATCCTTAACTGCTAAGATTAAGACCGTCGTACTTGCAATGGTTTTCGCTACTGCTGCTTTAAATTTCTCGCCAAAAGACAACTTAGTAAACTTAGTCCCACTTTGAATACCGATCATCACTTTTGAACTACCATCTTCCTGCTTTTGTTCCTTTGGTGTCATCATCACTTTTTCTTCTTTGCCTTGACGTTCAACAACCACCTCAACCTCTTGGTTTTTATGCTTATCTACTGCTGCAACAACCTCTTCAAAAGTGGTAATTTTTTCACCATCAATCGCGACAATTCTATCATTTGGTTTTATCCCTGCTTTATCAGCGATTCCGCCTTTCGCCACACCAGCAATCAAACTACTTGAATCTGGCTCACTCATCCCACCTTGCATAAACATAATCAATGTGAAGATAACAAAAGTCAAAATCAAATTGAACAGTGGACCCGCTAGATTCGTCAAAAATCGTTTGTAAAGCTTAGCCGATTGAAATTGAACATCCTTCGGCGCAATTCTGACCTCCGTACCATCGGCTTCTATAATAGAAGCATCATGATCTACGCTGTAGCGCATCTCCTGATCCTCATCACCATTGACGTACCCTTTAATAAATAACTCTTCTTCTAAATCAAATTGAATCACTTCAATCGGCACACTATTTGGCAGCTGTACTTTGTTACTTGTATTGATACGTGTTACCACATGTTGCTCGTTCAATTCCAATGATATTGGCTGTCCAGGAGTTATTTCGACTTCCTCTTCACCAAGTCCGGCCATTCTTACGTAACCACCAATTGGCAGTAAACGCAATGTATAAGTGGTGCCGTCCTTTCCGCGATGGGCAAATAATTTAGGCCCCATCCCAATTGAAAACTCCCGAACTAAAATTCCTGACCACTTAGCAAATAGAAAGTGCCCTAATTCATGAACAATCACAATCACACAAAAAACAAAGATAAATGTTAAAATAGTTTTCATCTGCACTCTCCTTCCTTTATTTTATTGTACACAATTTGTCTTACTCGTTGATCCTCTGCTAACAATTGCTCCAAACTCAACACTCTTTGACTTTGATAATCAGCAACCGCTTGTTGAACATAATACTCAATAGCCAAATAACTAATACGCCCCTTTAAAAAAGCCGCAACCGCTACTTCATTCGCGGCATTAAAAGCCGTCGGCATAGTCCCACCTACTTGACCTACCTCATAAGCTAGCTTAAGTAATGGAAATCGCTCTGTATCCATCTCCTCAAACTGCAAGTTACCAATAGTTGCCAAATCAAAGGCTTTCTTCGGCTTTATCAGTAAACGCTGCGGATAGGTTAACGCATACTGAATAGGCTCTCGCATGTCACTCGCTCCTAATTGAGCTAAATAGGCACCGTCTTCCATGACAATCATTGAGTGAACAATACTTTGACGATGTAAAACAACTTTTATTCTATCATAATTCACGTC
This sequence comes from Vagococcus sp. WN80Y, assembly GCF_059621045.1. NCBI lineage: Bacteria > Bacillati > Bacillota > Bacilli > Lactobacillales > Enterococcaceae > Vagococcus > Vagococcus sp. WN80Y. The sequence goes on along the minus strand of NZ_JCAQHY010000120.1, from coordinate 6,549 downwards.
AAACAACCATCTTGCTTCGATAACTTCTAACCCTTTGTTCATCATCGTCGCAGAATCAATCGTGATTTTAGACCCCATAGCCCAATTCGGATGTGCTAAAGCCTCTGCAACAGTCACTGTTCTAAGCTGATCACGAGAATAATCACGAAAGCTCCCTCCTGATGCGGTCAAAAGTAACTCTGCCACATTTTCACGAGGTTGCCCTTCTAAACATTGAAAAATCGCTGAATGCTCGCTATCTACAGGTAATAACTTGACACGATTCCTAGCTGCTGCTGCCATGATTAATTCACCACCCATGACTAGCGTTTCTTTATTAGCTAACGCAATCTCTTTACCTGCTTCGATCGCAGCTAAAGTCGGCTCAAGTCCAACACTTCCCATAATTCCCGTTAAGACCATCTCAACTTCAGAAAGCCGTACAGCTTCTTTCAACCCTTCCACTCCATAGCCGACAGTCACATGTGGAAATTCTTTCTCCAGAATTAAAGCCAGCTCTTCTGACCCTACGGCCACATAATCAGGTTGAAATCGTTCAATTAATTGGCGACCACGTGTCATGTTTTGATTAAAAGAAAGAGCGACTAATTGAAAACGGTCTGGATAAGCAGTGATTACCTCAACTGCGCTACTACCAATTGATCCAGTCGCACCTAATAAACATATTTTTTTCATACAACTACTCCTTGCTTTAAAACTATGTCACTCACTAAGTAGACAAAATAAGGCTGGAACAAAAGGGTTCCAGCACTTCTGAGTTTTTCCTAAATTAAACTGATTCTTTAAAAAATACCTAAAAGATGCATCACGGGAAAAACAAATAGCATACTATCAAAACGATCTAAGATTCCCCCATGTCCTGGTAATATCTTCCCAGAGTCTTTCACGCCATAGTGCCGTTTAAAAGCCGATTCAACAAGGTCGCCCATTTGGCCCACGACTGAGAAAATAACTGTGAAAAGCAACATTACCCACATATCATAGCCAAAATAAGTCTTAGCTGAGAAAAAAGCAAAAAAGATTGCTGCAAAAACAACTGCACAAAGTATCCCTCCGATTGACCCCTCTAATGTTTTATTAGGTGAAATCGCAGGTGCTAGTTTCCGTTTACCAAATTGCCGGCCGATCATATAGGCACCAATATCAGTCGCCCAAACAACAATTAACCCATAAATTAAAATAGTTAAATCTGCTGTTGCACCTCGCGCTAATAAAAAGCTTTTGAACCCCATTCCTACATATAGACTAGTCAATATTGGAAAAGCCGCTTCATCAAAGGTGTATGTATTTCGTGAAAATACTGCAGCCGTTAATAGTACCATCACGATCACATAAAACAAGATATAGGTATCAGCTTTCTCTGGAAGAAAGAAAAACCAAGTATCTCGCGGTAAAACAAGTGTAACTGCTCCAAGAGCAGCCAAAACCCCTTCAAAGCTAATCAATTCTAGCCCCTTCATTTTGAATAATTCATGTACGCCAACAACGGCTAAAGCTGCTGCTGTTAATTGAATTGCAATCCCTCCATAAATAATAACGGGGATAAATAAGGCCAAGGCAATAACTGCCGTGATAACACGTTGCTTCATTCTAACTTTCTCCTTCTTCCACTGTCACATCATCACTCTCTTTTGTTTCAATTAAGCCACCAAACCGCCGATTGCGCTGCTGATATGATGCTAAAGCTTGCTCTAAATGAACTTCATCAAAATCAGGCCAGAGAGCCTCGGTGAAAAATAACTCACTATAGGCAATTTGCCAGAGTAAAAAATTACTAATTCGTTCTTCTCCACTCGTTCGAATTAATAAATCAGGATCTTGTAGCTCACTACCAAGAGATGCCGTCATTAATTGTTCAGAAAAAAGCTCTTCAGTAATCTCCTGCCCAGCCAATTCACCTTTTGCTGCTCGCTGCACCAAATTGTTAACCGCTGTTAATATCTCAGCACGACTACCATAATTCAACGCAAAATTCAAAATCATTCCAGTGTTATTCTTTGTTTGATCCATCGCATCCGCTACAGCTTTTTTGGTATGTTCAGGTAAAAATTCAGTATACCCCATCACGTTGACTTTGACATTTTCAGCAATTAACTCTGGAACAAAGGCATCAAAAAATTCAACAGGCAACTGCATTAAATAATCCACTTCATCTGTCGGTCTTTTCCAATTTTCTGTTGAAAAAGCATACAATGTTAGGACCTTCACTCCCAAACGACTTGCTTTTTTTGTTATTTTTTTGACATTATTCATGCCTTCTTTATGACCCGCAACTCGTGGTAAACGACGATTTTGAGCCCAACGACCATTACCATCCATAATAACGGCAACATGAGCTGGAATCTCTCCATCTTGATCCAGAGTCCACTCCATATTAGTATTAACGTATTTTTCTTTCTGAGGAAATAGACGAAACATCATAAGCCTCCCTTTATAAACTTTATACTCTTTATCATTGTAGCAAAGTATAGAATAAAATCCTATTAAAAGAACGTATTATCAGTGATTTATCTGTAAGAATGACAGAAATTTAAGCAATATTTTATACTTTTTCAATTACACAACATCCTATTGACAAATAAAGCGGTTACCTGTTAGAATGAATGCAGAAATATGTGCCGATAAGGAGGCTTTAGAAAAGTGATTATTAAGACAAAATCTGCCAGTCAACATAATTAATTGATTATAGCTTTACCTTGCATGGGTAAAGTATGCGGAAAAACTCTTAATTCGACCTTTCTATTATCGTGACTGATGGTTTATTTTATCTAGTCTTGTCGAATATTTTGGCACATAAAAAGTTGAGGCATAGTCTATTCCTACACCTTCGTATAAGTGTGTGGCAATGTCTCATTCTCCTAGTTTCTTCCGCCCCATGGTATTAGCTATAATCATACGAAAGGATGTTTTGTATGAGCAAGCTAAATATGAATCGACAGCGGAACCATAAGCAAGTAGTTGCAACTAAACTTAACCACAAAAAAAAATACGTCAAAGAGCCACTAAAGAACCAACAAGTAGCATTTAAGCGTAACTTAAAAAAATAACCTAAGATAATCCTAAGGGGACTGTACCAAAACCCTTTTGTTCCGAATACTCTGTCAATTTCACTCCCTAAAACAATGGGGAGTAAGAAGACTTTTGGAACACATTTATCTTATAATATGCGTAAAACAAAGTGAAGGATGGGACATATGTCCCATCCTTCACTTTGTTTCTATACGTCTAATAATTCAGTTTCTTTAGCCGCAGTAATTTTATCAATTGCCTTCGTGCTAGCATCAGTTAGCGTTTGAACATCTTGTTCTAATGTCCGTAACTCATCTTCTGAAATTTCTTTTGCTTTTTCTTTTTTCTTCAATTCATCAATGGCATCACGACGTACATTACGCACAGCGACTTTAGCACTCTCAGCATATTTGCCAACTTCTTTAGCTAAGTCTTTACGACGATCTTCCGTTAATTGCGGGATAACCAAGCGAATCACATTACCATCATTTGCTGGCGTAATGCCAATATCACTTTGATTGATTGCTTTTTCAATATCTTCAATTGAATTTTTATCAAAAGGCGTGATCATTAACACTCGCGCTTCAGGAATTGTAATTGACGCTAAGGCATTTAGTGGTGTTGGAGCACCATAATACATTACTTGAACCCGATCTAAAAGACTCGCATTAGCACGTCCTGCTCTGATTTGTCCTAACTCACGTCCCAAGCTTTCCTCTGCCTTGACCATTCTTTCCTTTGTTGTTGCTAATAGTTCCTTGACCATCATTTATTTCCCCCTTACTGTTGTACCGATATTCTCACCTAAGCAAACACGTTTAATGTTCCCTCGTTGATTTAAATTGAAAACAACCAATGGAATATCATTATCCATACTTAAAGAACTTGCCGTAGAATCCATCACAGCCAACCCTTTTGAGATAACATCAAGATGCGTTAATTCTGTAAACTTAGTCGCATCCGCATCATGCTTAGGATCCGCTGAATAAACTCCATCCACGTTATTTTTAGCCATTAAAATAACATCTGCATTAATTTCAGCTGCTCTTAAAGCTGCTGTCGTATCTGTAGAAAAATACGGGTTACCCGTACCAGCCGCGAAAATGACGACACGCCCTTTTTCTAAATGGCGAACGGCACGACGACGAATATAAGGCTCTGCAATTTGACGCATATCAATTGACGTTTGAACACGAGTTGGCACACCTAAATTTTCTAGAGTGTCTTGTAATGCTAAGGCATTCATGACGGTGGCTAACATTCCCATATAATCTGCTTGGGCACGTTCCATTCCCATCTCAGCGCCTATCGTACCACGCCAAATGTTTCCTCCACCTACTACAATCGCAATTTCAATTCCCAATTCATGAACTTCTTTAATCTCTTTGCCAATCTCTTCAATTGTTGGGGGCTTTATGCCAAAGCCTTCATCACCAGCAAGCGCTTCACCACTTACTTTTAAAATAACTCGCTTATATTTAGGTTCAATCATCAATATTACCTCCGTTTATCCTACTATCCTATTTTATCACAGTTTACTGAATCCGAACATGTCGTAGCCAAATTTGCCTAAAAAAAGGGAGCGCAACCCATCACAGTTGCGTTCCCAACTGTCCAACTCTTACAGACAGTTAATTATTTCATTTGATTTTTCACTTCATCAGCAAAGTTTTCTTCACGCTTCTCGATACCTTCGCCAACTTCAAAACGAGCGAAAGATTTAACTGTCGCGTTTTTAGTTGCTACAAATTTAGCAACAGTTGTATCTGGATCTTTAACAAACGGTTGGTCAACTAAACTAATTTCAGCTAAGAATTTTTGTAAACGACCGCCAACCATTTTCTCAACGATATTAGCTGGTTTGCCTTCGTTCAATGCTTGCTCTGTTAAAATATTTTTTTCATGCTCTAACACATCAGCAGGTACATCTTCACGAGTAACGAAACGAGGGTTAATTGCTGCAACGTGCATTGCAACGTCTTTTGCCACAGCTTCATCAGTTGTTCCATCTAAAGTTACCAATGAAACAATTGTGCCACCATTATGTAAGTAAGCTCCAAATGCTTGATTATCTGTTTTTTCAGCTAATTCAAAACGACGGAAACTAATTCTTTCGCCAATTTTAGTTGTTGCTTCTAAAACAATTGTTTCAATCGTGCCATTAGGCGTTTCGATTGCTAAAGCTTCTTCCATATTAGCAGGTTTGTTTTCAGCTACTAATTGAGCAATTTCCTTAACTAACTCTTGGAACATATCGTTTTTAGCAACAAAGTCTGTTTCAGAGTTAACTTCAACAATAGCAGCCACATTTCCATCAATGTAAACATTCGCTAAACCTTCAGCAGCAATACGGTCGCCTTTTTTAGCAGCTTTCGCCATTCCGTTTTCTCTTAAATAATCTACCGCTTTATCCATGTCTCCATCAACTTCAACTAAAGCACGTTTAGCATCCATCATTCCAACGCCAGTCGCGTCACGTAATTCTTTTACCATAGCAGCACTAATTTTCGCCATTATCTTGTTACCTCCTAGTTATTATATACCTTTATCTGTCTCTTACATTTCAAAAAACTGCCTCAAAGGAGGTCTGGGCTACTTAGTTTCGCCAACGGATCAATAGCCTTTGAGACAGTTTCAATTTTTAAGTCTTATTCAGCAGCGTTGTCGCCTTCAACTACTTCAACAATTTCTTCAATTGAAGTTGCTTCTTCTACAACAGCTTCTTCAGCTACAAATGTTTCTTCCACAACTTCATCTTCACCTTGACGACCTTCGATGATTGCATCAGCCATTTTACCTGCAATTAATTTCACAGCGCGAATAGCGTCATCGTTTGATGGAATAACAACATCGATCTCATCTGGATCACAGTTAGTATCAACCATTGCAACGATTGGAATATTTAATTTATGAGCTTCTTGGACTGCAATACGTTCTTTACGAGGGTCAACAATAAATATTACGTCTGGAATTCTAGGCATATCAGCGATACCACCCAAGAATTTTTCAAGACGGTCGCGTTGTTTGTTTAAACCAGCAACCTCTTTTTTAGGAAGTAAGTCGAATACGCCATCTTCTTCCATTTTGTTGATTTCTTTCAAACGTGCAATACGTTTTTGGATTGTATCCCAGTTAGTTAAAGTTCCACCCAACCAACGGTGGTTTACATAGTATTGACCAGCGCGGATAGCTTCATCTTTAATAGCTTCTTGAGCTTGTTTTTTTGTTCCTACGAATAAAGCAACCCCGCCATCTTCAGCAACGTTCTTCATGTAGTTGTATGCATCATCAGCAAGACGTACAGTTTTTTGTAAGTCGATGATGTAGATACCATTTCTTTCTGTGAAGATGTATTTCTTCATTTTTGGGTTCCAGCGACGAGTTTGATGTCCAAAATGTACACCAGCTTCTAATAGCTGTTTCATTGAGATTACTGCCATGTTGTGTTTCCTCCAATTTGGTTTGTATTTTCCTCTCTTAAGTTCTACTGTGTGAAGAACTCTAGTCAACTAGAGCACCGCTCCACGCATCCCTTAAGAT
>NZ_JCAQHY010000119.1:0-23144 GCF_059621045.1 Vagococcus sp. WN80Y | reverse complement strand
TTTGTTTGGTTACTTTTATTTTAGCAAAAGTGTTCTTATTTTTGTACAACAAAATAATCCAGATGCCAATCAATTTGACTGGTATCTGGATTTTTCGTTTAGACTTATGTCCCAAGCTCCTTTAGTTTCACGACTATGATCTGATAAACTCATTCCGATTATATTAATACCTAGCTACTGAACAATTAAACATAATCGTAATACATAGAGCCAGACAACTCCTATTAGTTGTCTGGCTCCCTATATTTTAAACGCGTTTTAAACCACTCACGAATAGTGGTCAATGGGCTAAGAGAGCTGACCTCTTTCGGAGATTCCAGTTCACTAACATCCAAAAATTCAACATGAAGATCAACACCGCCTGTTTCAATTTGCAGTAAAGATTGCTCACTATGACGCTTCTTGACATTAATCTGGATCATATCAAGTCTGTTCACCAACTTATCAAGCGACACACTCGCTAAAGCGTCCTTCGGCAAATAAAAACGCAAAACCGCGTGATAACCATCTGTTTCTTCATCACTTACAGCCGCCTTAACATACTGCTTAATATAAAATTCATAGGCTTGTGTGCCACCATCAATCATATGAATCGGATTTAAAATCCAATAAGCCAGCATGACCTTTTTAGTCGCATCTCTCCAAGGAAAGTACGCACGGTTATTTAAAGAACCAAAACGCCGATCCTCTATATAATGACGAGTATCATAATTATATAGCCGTGTTGTAAAATGGCTCGCCTGACTTTTTACTATTGGCTGCAACGACTGATTCTGATACTGAATCATTTGCGTATTCGCTCCCATTTTGACAAACTCTGTACAAGGCTCCCTCAAAACCCCCACACCATTGTTCCACTCTAGTTGATCCATTCCCAACTGTTCACGAAAGCTGTATTGGAAGGCCAAATTACGAGGATGCTCCCAAGTAAAAGGATCATCATAAAGCGTGATCTGGACCACCTCATTCTCGTGTTCAATCGCTTGTTCGACTTGTTGAATCGTCAAGAATGCCTGTTTCGGAATCGCATAATAGTAATCCGAGCTAAACCACATTTTCCAACAAGCGGTTAGACAAAGTCCCTTAAAATAGTTATCATAGCCTGGTAACTGACTACAATCAATCACGACATTGTGAGAGTTATCAAACATTTTTGGCAAATCAGGCGCACTCTTAATTTTCTCCTCAACACGCTCTTCAATTGATTCAATGTTGTTACTTAAAAATTCATCGATACTGCGAATGTATGCGTATAATCCATTAGTTTCCATGCGTTTAGTAATATAGTCATCAATCACAGATTGAAACTTCTGATAAACCTCTTCATTAACTAATAGACGTTCTCGTATGAATCCTTTAAATATATGAATCGACATCTCACTATTCAGCCCTTTTATGGACAGTAGTGTATCTTCTTCTGCCATCTCCCCTAAGCCTTCAATTGTATGTCTAAGACTTTCTAAATCAAAATCAGTAGAAGCCATCTCATTGATAGAATACGTTTGCGGGGTGATCAAAATTTGACACAATGTTAACCAATCATTGACAGTATCGCGAATGGCTTGTTTACTCGTAAACGCTCGTTGCTGCGTCAATATATATAATTGTTTTTCACTATCCATGGTCAACACCTCCTAGTACAAGTTCTCTAAGTTAATTATAACTGATAAATCCAAGATAGTATAACTTTCTTCTTCCTTTCTCGGATTAAATCAGGCTCAATCATTTTTTTGACATGACTTTTCATTAAAAAAAGCATATACTGGTATCAAGATAATAATATAAGTGGAGGTGCGCCATGGCATTAGAACATAAAAAGAACGACAAATTAGAAAAATTATTTGAAGAATTTGCCTTCGATCCTTACCAAGAGGAGCAAGCTGCTAGAGATAGACAAGTCCAAGCAGAAGCTGAAAAGTTTCTTTTAAAAGAACAAGAGCAGCTAGCAAAGAAGAAAAAGGAAGATTAAAAAAGAATGGTTAGCACCTAATTAAAGGCAGCTAACCATTCTTTTATTTATAACGAACCACTTTAGTTCTCAAATTACGCCTTGCCAGATCAAACACAATTAAACCTCCTGCAATTGCGCCGGCAATTGCTACCACTCTAATTCCATAATGAATAGCTTTACTGTATTCCCCAATAATCAAATGATACGTCATTTGATAAGAAGTCCCTCCTGGAACTAATGCAACAATTCCAGGAATATTGTATAAAGTCGCTGGCGTATGACGGTGACGAGCAAAGTAGTAACTAAGCGCTGCTATCGTCAAAGCGCCTAAAAAGGTGGAAACTGTCACACTTAAGCCAAACAATACACCCAACCAATAAACGAGCCAACCGCCAGTCCCACTTAACCCACTATAAAGCAACGCATCCTTTGGCACACGCATAATGATCGCAAAACCAACTGACGTAATGAAACTAAGTACCACTTGTTCTATTACAATAACACCCATGAGTTAACTCCTCTCCTAATTCATCACATTAAACGCAACAGCAATCCCCGCACCAATCATCATCGCAATAATTAACGCCTCAACACCTCTAGAAATCCCTGAAAGCATATGTCCCTCTTGTAAATCTCGAACCGTATTAGTGATTGCCACTCCTGGAACTAATGGCATAATACTTCCGATAATCATGTCATCGATCGATGAACCAACCCCAAGATTAGTCATCATAAAAGCCAAAACCCCTATTGCAAAAGACGCCATAAATTCATCGACATATTTCAATTTTAAATACGTCACACTTATCATGTAAACGGTATAACCACCTGCCCCAACCACGAGCGTTGCCATAAAATCATTCCACTGTCCCCCCAGCAGGACCATTAAGGCGGCACTTAATATACCTGCACAGACAATCTTTAACACCGTTTGCTTAGGCGGTTCTTCTTTCAATACCAGCGTTAAAGAATCAAACAGCTCTTGGAGACCAATTTGTTTTGAAGAGAACTGCCACGAAAGCTCATTAACCCGAGAAACTTTCCCTAAATCAGTGGTTCGTTCGCTTATCCGCTTCATTTGAATACTTTTTGTACTTTCTAACCCCATCAAAACAATGGTCTGGGTCACAAAGCTAATGCCTTCTTCATTATGATAATTGTCAGCAATTCGATTCATTGTATCTTCCACTCGGTACATCTCTGCGCCATTTTCAACCATAATTTTCCCTGCTAAAACGCAGGTTTCTAATAATAACTCTTTTTCTTCCATGAGATGCCCTCCTCAATCATAAATAGATTAGATACTCTTTTCAGCGTAATTCCCAATCCTATCTATCATAACAAGCAATGACTAAAAAAGACAACCATTTCAGACAAAAAAAGAAGCTGACAAACGTAACTATTTGTCGGCTCCTTTAAAATCAACGAATCAATAAGATACTGGGTAACACTACTCTCATTTCAACCACTGTTTATAATTTTCTTAATGTAATTCTGGCCAATACTCTCGATTGACTTCAATCAGCTCATCTAATACTTCTTTAGCCACTTTAGCACTCGGAACAGTTTTAGACAACGTTAGGGCTTGCCACATTTTTTGATAAGAGCCTTCTACCCAAGCTTCTACAATCAATTTTTCAACTGCAACTTGCTGCTCCATCATCCCTCGATGAAAGGTGGGAATCCTTCCCTGACAAAGGGGCTCTGGTCCATCATATCCTACAATACACGGAATCTCAACCATGGCATCTTCTCTAAAATTAGCAATTGCTCCGTTGTTTTCCACAATCAGTAACATTCTCTCACCCGTATTAAAAGCGATGGCTCGTGCTAAATCAACAATAAATAGCGCATGATTATCAATGTGAAAATCGCCATCATTAAACGTACCTGTTTCAACAATTTTCCTAGCCGCATCAAATACATTTTTTTCTCGCCCCGCCATCACTTCATTAGCGCGCGTGTAAGTCGGATCAGAATGTTCCACGACATAATCAGGATATAAGTAATACTTCAAATAAGTATTAGGTAAATAGTCAGGTGCCACTGCTAATAAATCTTTGGCTTTTTTATGCGTTTCTTGCCAAGACTGATCCATATGCTGCGTATCCACCTCAATCTGAGTCAAATAACCATTTTCTGCCACATAGTCACGAATTTCGGACAAATACTCATGACCTTCTCGATCCTTAACACTCGTCCACCAGCCGAAATGATTCAAGCCAAAGTACTTAACAGTCAACTCTTTTGGTTGCTTGTTGATAATTTGCGACATTCGTCGTAACGTCCCGACAGGCATGTCGCACATATTAATTACCTTGGAATTTGGTCTAAGGACACGACAAGCCTCTGCGACAATCGCAGCTGGATTAGAGTAATTTAACATCCACGCATTTGGCGAATAAGTTTCCATATAATCAATCAAGTCCAACATATCGCCAATACTTCGCATGCCATAGGCAATCCCACCGGGTCCACACGTCTCTTGCCCCACAACACCGTGTTTCAAAGGTATTTTTTCATCTAATTCGCGCATACGGTATTTACCAGTTCGAATATGCGCCATACAAAAATCGACATTTTCAAAAGCTTCTTGAGGATTCGTTGTATAAGAAAAATTAATTTCTGGTGCTTTTTCTTTAATGACTATTGCCAATGCTTTTGCTAGAATCTCTTGGCGCTCACGATCATTGTCATACAAGGTTAACGATGAAATGGGTAACTGATCCAAGTTATCTAATAACATCATCACAATCCCAGGCGTATAGGTACTCCCGCCTCCCGCAATAACAATCGATTGTTTTTTCATTTATAACTCCTTCTTTCCAGTTCTAATTACTTGTTTCCATCACACTGTCTACTAATTGCCGAACCTTTGTCACCTGTAACCCATAAACAACCTGTACATTTTCATTTTTTATTATCACACCACTCGCGCCTGTCTCATTTTTCAAGCGGTCCTGATCAACTAAATCAGTATTCTTTAAAGTTAACCGTAACCGTGTGTAACAGTTATCTACCGTTTTTATATTAGCCTGACCGCCTAAAGCAGAGACAATCTCTCCACCTAGATCAGAAACCTTATCACCTGTTTCTTTACCAGCTGCCACTTTTTCCTTATACTCTTGTTTACTATGGAGCTTAACTTCATTATTATCCTCTCTGCCAACTGTTTTAAAGTTAAATTTAGTGATCAGCACTCTAAAAACAACATAGTAAATGACGAAAAAGAGCAAGCCAACCAGAATATACATCGGCCATCTAGTCTTACCAATTCCTAATGGGAGATTGTATAATAAGAAATCTATAAATCCGTTAGGACCAATCGCTCGCACACTCAACACATTTAAAAGAACCATGCTCAGACCACTTAAAATAGAGTGAACAATGAATAAAAGCGGCGCAACAAACATAAAAGAAAACTCAATTGGTTCAGTCACACCTGCAATAAAAGAGGTAACCGCAGCTGGAATTAGAATCGCTTTAACCTTGGTTTTATTTTCAGGTTTAGCTGTTTGATACATCGCCAAGCAAGCGCCGATTAACCCAAACATTTTTGAGATGCCTCGCGCATCCCAGATAACACTCTGCGATAAAACCTTGACAGCTGGATCGGCTATTTCTGCATAATAGATATTCCGCGCTCCCTCAAAAACTTGCCCACCAACTTCTGCTACACCACCTAATGATGTATATAAAAACGGTGTGTAAACTAAGTGGTGTAGACCTGTCGGGATCAAAAGACGTTCCAACATACCATAAATAAAAATACCAAAATTACCACTTTGATTAATGACTGTTCCTAGACTGGTGATGCCAGACTGTACAAGTGGCCACACATAAGTGAGTATAACTGCCAAGATTACCACTGCTGGAATTAAAACAATAAACACAAATCGTGACCCACCGTATATTTGAAACGCATTATTAAAGCTGGTTTCACAATAACGATTGTGCACATATGCCGTAATAATTCCTAAAATGATTCCCAGAAAAACCCCCATATCCAAGATTTGAACCCCTAAAACTAAGGTCTGTCCTGTTCCACTTAAACTATCGGCCTCAATCAAACTTCCACGTATCCCCATAAACTTATTCATGGCATTGATAAAAACTAGAAAGCCTAACACCGCAGTAAAACCGGCTTCCGATTTTTTCGTTCTAGCTAAGCCCACAGCCAAGCCTACACAAAAAATAAGACCTAAATTACTCAAAATTGCTACTAAGGAACCTGATAAAATTGTTCCAAAGCCCTTTGTTACTGGATTATCTAAAAATGGTAATTTCTCCATCAGTAACGGATTAGTAAATAAATTACCAACCGCAATCAAAATCCCCGCAATCGGTAAAATTAATACCGGGATAAACATTGCTTTAGAAAATCGTTGCAGCCCATTCATCATACGCTCTTTCATAATCGTCTCCTCCAATTGTTGATGGTTTCATCTTACACTGATTCCCTGTCTCTTGTAACCCTATTCAAAAAAGAAGAAACAAGTTACCCAAATCAGGAACTTGTTTCTTCTTTTAGCTGTTGGCTTATTAATTGATTATACTCAAACACCACCACTTCCATCGCTAACAACACTTGAGAGAAAAAGGCATTAGCACTGGCATTATAGTCATCGTATTTATGAGCATCGTTAATTTTTATCGTTGGTTTGCCAAAGGAGCTTAATGTATTGGCAATCTCATTTGTAAAAGCAATTACTGGGATGCCATTCTCGGTTGACGTCCTCACTTTTTCGATTACCTTAGCCGTTTCGCCCGACTTTGAAATAGTCATAAAAACACCTATATCTTCTAAGTTATTTTCAAATACGCCGACCGAATCATTGCCCGTTGAAAACATAACACGCTTTCCAAGAACAAGTAGTTTTTTATAGAGATACTCTGCTATAATGCCAGAAAAACCATTCGCATAAACAAAAACAAATTGCTTATCAATGTCGACCAATGTCTGAGCCACTTCCTTAAACAGGCTGGGGGAATTCAATTCAAATAATCGATCGTAAGAAAATAATCGAGTATAGTCCGTCTCCTGATCTCCCGATGTATGCTGAATCAATGGCATCAATTTATAATTCATATCAACAAATCCGTTGAACCCCAATTTTTTTGCCAAGCGCATAATTGTCGAAGTAGATGTTAACGTATTTTGTGCCAATTGACGAATCCCCATAGTCAAAATCTCATCATGATGCAAGACTATATAACTCAAAACCTCTTCTTCCAATGGACTTAATTTTTTATTTTCAGCTAACTTTTGCACAATTGTATTAGACATACCATCACTCTTCCTTCGTTGATGCAATAACTTCACGTATCAAATCCAAACTCTGTTCCGAAGCGACACGGTCCGCATACATAACACTAACAAACAACGCATCAATGATACTTAATTGAGTAATTCTGGAAGCCAAGGCTTCAGGTCGAAAAGCAACTTCTTTTGATGTCGAAAGCAAACAAATATCCGCCAACTCTGCTAGAGGGGATAGTAAAAAACTCGTAATGACGATTAATTTCGCTCCTCGCCTCTTAACTTGACCTGCAATTTGTAGGCAATCACGACTTTGACCCGAATGAGAGATTAATACCGCACAATCCTCCTCCGTCATTCTCGCCGCTCGCATCAATTGAATATGGCTATCCGTTTCACAAGAGACATCTAAAGGCGATCGTAGAAATTTATGATACGCGTCCATCGCAATAACATTGGACCCTCCGACACCAAAGAACATCACTCGGTTACTTTGAGTCAACAGCTTAACCGCCGCCTCAAAATTACTGTCATCAAGTAACTCAACCGTATCATTTAAAGCCTGTCGATTGGCTTCAAATACTTTTTTGGCAATTCCTTTCGCCGTATCCTTCTCTGAAATTCCTTCATATATCTCATGCTCCAAAGGATTCTCCTGTTTCTTGAAGGTGGCTAAGTCTATCTTGAATTCCTTATAGCCTTTATAACCCAATCGCTGACAAAACCTAAAAACAGTTGATTCTGCCATTCCCAACTGACGAGATAAATCTCCGATTGATTGATGAATAATTCGTTCGGGGTAATTCAAAATATAATCAGCAATTTGTTGCTCCTTGCGACTTATATCGCGATAAATTGACTTAATTTTTAATTCAATTGGATTCTGCATAAACTGACTCCTTAAGCTTCTTTTTTTTATTATAGCATGAAAACAAAAGAAGTTTTTTTCTTGCAACTTGAATAAAATAAAATTTTATTCTATAATAACATTAATAAAAATAAATTACTTGGAGAGTGACAACATGAAATTAGGAATTATCGGTTTAGGAAAAATGGGCTTAAACTTAGCAATTAATAGTCAACGTCAAGGTCATGACATTATCGGCACTGACATTAGCAGCGATTGCCTACAACGTGCTCAATCAGAAGGGATTTCAACGACTGAAAGCATTTCCGATCTTCTTTCAGCACTACCAACTCGCAAAATAATCTGGGTAATGGTACCTAACGGAGAGCCTTTAGTTGCAGTACTAAAGGAGTTAGACAACCTACTCCAGCCCGGCGACATCATCATCGATGGAGGAAACTCAAACTATAAAGAATCGCAAGCGCGTGGTGCAAGCTTTTCAGCTAAAGGCATTTATTTCTTTGATATTGGCACAAGCGGTGGGACAAGCGGAGCCAACCAAGGGGCTTGTTTAATGATTGGTGGAAACAGGGACATTTTCAAAGAAATTGAACCCCTCATTCAAGATATTTCAATCGAAGACGGCTACCTTTATACAGGTGAAGTTGGAAGTGGACATTTTTTAAAAATGGTTCATAATGGGATTGAATACGGGATGATGCAGGCCATAGCTGAAGGCTTTGAAGTTTTAGAGAATGGCCCCTTTGAGTATCAATTAGAAGAGGTCGCACATGTCTGGAACCATGGTTCAGTTGTTAGATCTTGGCTAATGGAACTAGCAGAAGAAGCCTTCAAAACAGATCCTAAGCTTGACTCAATTAAAGGAATTATGAACTCCTCTGGCGAAGCCAAATGGACACTTGAAACTGCCTTAGATTATCAAATTCCGACTCCTGTTATTGCATTGTCCTTAATTATGCGTTATCGTTCTTTATATGACGACACATTTACTGGCAAAGTTGTAGCGGCACTTCGCAATGGCTTTGGGGGGCATGCTGTCGAAAAAAACTAGTGTTTTTACTGGGAGGAAACGATGACTTCTTTAATAATCAGCATTGATATTGGCACTACCAGCACCAAATCAACTATTTTTACACGTTCTGGTCACGCTCTAAATTCTTTTTACCAAGGCTATCCGATGACGAAAAAAGTAGATGGAACAGCAACCCAAGATCCTGACACGATCTTGAGTGCGGTGTTAGAAACATTAAATAAAGCATTAAATTCTCAAAAAGAAATCAGACAAAACTTGATTGCCGTCACTTTTTCTAGTGCCATGCACAGCTTAATTGGACTAGATAAAAATAATCAGCCAATCACGCCTGTTATCACTTGGGCCGACTCCCGTTCCAATGAGTTTGCAGAGAGCTTAAAACAAAGTCCACAAGGAGGGGACTTTTATCAACGAACTGGAACGCCGCTTCATCCAATGACGCCACTGAGTAAAATCTTGTGGCTTAAAAGTCAAAAAGAAACACTTTACAAGCAGATTACCCTATTTACAAGTATTAAGGAGTACATTTTTTTCCGCTTGTTTGGCCAACATCTAGTAGATTATTCCATTGCTTCTGGGACTGGCTTCTTCAATATTCACACGTTAACATGGGATCAAACCATTTTGGATTACCTAGAATTAACAAATGACCGCTTACCAAAAGTGGTACCACCAACAACTCAATGTCATCATATGGCAGAATCTTATAAACAATTACTAGATTTTCCAGAGGACGTGCCGTTTATTTTAGGTGCCAGTGACGGTGCCTTAGCCAACTTAGGCACCAACTGCATCACTCCAGAAAAGGCCAATCTTTCTGTCGGCACTAGCGCGGCTCTACGCTATACCGTTAAGGCCCCCCTTCTGCACCCTCACGGGGAAACCTTTTGCTATTTACTTGACGAGGGCTACTGGGTTATTGGTGGGGCTGCTAATAACGGGGGCATGATTATCGATTGGGCTAGAAAGCAACTAACTGGAACCGAATGGGATTACGAGTCATTTATGAATGAAGTCGCACGCATTCCAGCTGGGGCAAATAACTTGTTTTTCCATCCTTATCTGAGTGGAGAACGAGCGCCTATTTGGAGCGGCAGTATTCGCGGCTCTTTTACTGGGCTATCGCTTAGTCATACTCATGGGCACTTGATGAGAGCAGTACTTGAAGGGATCTGCTTCAATATAGCAGATATTTTTCAATCATTAAATTCGCTCACACCTCCCCCACTCAAAATTTGTGCGTCTGGTGGCTTTTCCCATTCAAAGACTTGGAAACAACTAATGGCAGATACACTTGGCCATCCCATCACCTTTCCACAAACTCACGAAAGCTCGGGATTAGGTGCCATGATACTCGCTCTGAAAAGCTTGGGACATCTTTCGAACTATGATGAAAGCTGTCACTTAGCAGTGTTTCAAGAAGGAGATACAGAAGATATAATCATTCCAACACATGAAAATCGCTTATTTTACCAAAAACAACTAAAAAAATACCAACAATTGAAACGTCTGACTCTCCAACAAATGACGATTTTAGCAGACGACTAAAAAAGGAGACAACTTGATGATTACTATACTTGAAACAGAACGACTGACAGTGGTTCCAATTGCCCTCGAGCATGGGCCAGCTTTACATCAATTTTGGTCAGATGAAGCGGTCACGGCTTATATGACGATTGAGCCATTCACAAAACTCGAACAAACAACAGAGATGATTGATTTCCTAATAAGCCTAATGTCAGAAGATCAAGCCACTCGTTATACCATTATCTTAAAATCAACGCAAGAAATAATCGGCACTTGCGGATTAAATTATCTCGATCATGAAAATAATCGAACAGAAATTGCCTACGATTTAGGTGCTGCCTATTGGGGTAAAGGCTACGGAAATGAACTTCTTGTAGGGTTTGTCGATTGGCTATTTAACCAACAGCACTTTCACCGACTTGAAGCAAAAATTGATCCTAATAATTTCCCCTCCATCAAGCTGATTGAAAAATTAGGCTTTAAATGTGAAGGCCTTTTACAGGATTATGAAAAAATTGGTGACACATACTTTAGTGTTCTAATGTATGCGCGACTGGCCAAGTAAAAAAGCAACAAAACGCCATTTTTTGCGTTTTGTTGCTTTTTTTATAACTCTACTGCATCACCAGTCGGTAAGGGCTGTTTCTTTTCAGCATGCTCTGTCAAATAAGTCATCTGATCCTCTGGATACCGATCATAGGCCGTTTCAACAATCTCGCTCACTCGTCCATAATCATCCAAGAGCAAAATCAATGCTAATTCTTCCTCGTCATCATTAATTAATAACGCCTGCTGCCCCTCACTTGTTTGACTTAATTGGTAGGTGCCTGTATCAAAATAAAGATCTTCTACTATATTTATATCCCAAGATAAGCGGTCATCAACCTCATCTGTTACAAAGTCAAAGATAGCATCATAAGCCTCTTCACGCTCATCCGATGGCAATAAGAAATAATCTACCACTACTTTATTTACGATCTCTGATATTGGAGTTTTAGTTTTTGCCACCAGCTCATCAAACGCTTTTGGTTCCACTTCTTGCCAGCCTTCTCCAATAACCGCCGTCACCGTTTCCCAATCTGTCACTTCTACAAGTAAATAGGGAGCCTCATCTTGAGTAATCAAATAATAAGCTGTTTGATCGTCTATTTCTCTGTAAACAATATCATAGACACGAGAACCATCTATCCGTTCATCCATAACGTGGGTTTCAAATAAATCAGTTAAATCAGCACTTACCCACATATCAATGTAGTCTTCTCTCAAAGACTCGATGTCATCGCGAGAGTCTGATTTATCTACAAAATACGTTAAGAAACCGTAGCCCGGATCATCCGTTTCCAACCAGTCTTCATCATACGCGTAATCTGAATCAACATACTCTGTATCATCGTCATAGTAACTATCAGTGTCGTTTGACATCGCTTTGCTTAAAAATGATAGACCCATAGCGCCAATCACTACGAAACGAATAATCGTTTTATAGTCTACCTTTTTTGTCTCTTTAGCAGTATCCACTCTACTTGGACTAGCAGTTAGACCTTTAAAGCCACTCGCATTTTGTAGACCCTTGACCAAGCCTTGGTACTCATTAGTCAGATTATTAAAATGCTTAGTTGCTTTAACACGATCCTTAACTCGGTAAAATACCAAGCCTACTAGTAACTCTCGTAAATTATCATCCAAGTAATTGACTTGAGGATTTTCTATAAATAAACTATCTTCCAACGAAAGAGTTTTTGACTTTAAACTAGAAAAAATAACACGCAAAAATTTAGCCGTCTGGTTTGATACCTGGTCCAATGAGGTATCTGGCGCTAAAAGATGTTTAGCAATTTCCCGATTAGGCTCATTGTTGTAAACTAATTTTTCAAGACCCTTTTTTGTCTCATAGATCGCCGCTAAATTTTCCACATCTCGATCTACAACCTGATACTCCGCTAGCCATCCTTCTTGATCATAAAAATAAGCAAATAAGCCATCAATCTCAAAGCGTCGATTAGACCAATCATCCTGTTTAATCACATAATAAAGCGTCAAGCGACGGTCAAGGTACTCGATAACTTCTTCTTCAGGTAGATATAAAACCACTCCAAATTCAAAATCAGGCAAATCATCGATAGCCATAAACCAGTTAAAAGACGAGCTCAATTCATATCGAGCTAAATCTAATTCCTCATAAAGATACAGTAAAATTTCCTTAGGTAAATACGATAGTTGAGGCTTCAATAGCGGTAGAAAATTTTCTCGAATTTCGTTAAACTCCTCGCTAGACCATTGTCTACGATAGCGGAAGCAAGACTCCCATTCTTTCAGGACAATCTTTCGTGACCAGTCCGCCAATAATTCACGACAATCTTCAATGAACCGACTTGGCACAGCAGCCTTATGACTAATCTGACTCACCATACCCGCAATATTAGTGACTTTCTCTGAGAAATCTTGTGAGGTCTCAGGTTGCATTGCTTTTTCAGGAACAGACTCCGAATTAACAGGTAATTTAGGCTTTTTAGCTTCTTCTATCTCTGCTTTTACTTCAGGTTGTTGTTCTTTAACTGGTTGCTTTGTTTCCTTCAACCGCTCTTGTGAAGCCGCATTGCGTTTACTCGGCACTGTTTTTCCAACTGAATTAGACGCTGTTTCACCCTTTTTTTCCTCGATAATCACTGACGGTTCAACCGGCTCTTCGATTATTGGTAAACTAACCTCTTCTTTTACCTCAGGCAACTCAGCCTTTTCTGTCACCCATTGGTTTAACTCATCTTCTTTTTTTACCTTCTGCTCAACCACTGTTGCCACACTGGCGCTAGATTCTTGCCCAATGGATGTACCTAAATTTCGCTGAGACTCAATAAAATCAAGGGCAGCAGCTTCCGCTTCAGCAAGTTTATCATAGCTCTCCTGAGAGATTTCTTCCTTTGTTTCCAATGTCTTCAAGCGCCGCATTTCTGTTACATATGCTCGTTTGATATCTGCGATATTAGTCGTTGATTCGATGCCTAATACTTCCCAAAACCATTCCATTTCCTTCACCCCGTATTTTCCAACAAAACTCGTTCTTCTCCCATTATACAATGTTTTCTTATTAAATCTCCTTATTTTAAAAATAAAAATAAAAAAATTAAGAAACGAGTAGAGGGTGAGACGTTGTCTCACCCTCCCTTTATTTCACGTAAATTATGTGAAATGTCTATTTAACAATTATGACATCAAAAACATCTAACCGCTTATCGGCACTCATAACTTTTCCTGACAATATATCCGTCTTACCAACAAATTCTTGTGGTAAAATTTGAGGCTCAGATTGAAAATTTAAGACAAATGTATAAAGCTGTCCTTCTTTCTCGCGAGTGGTAATTTCCAAGCCAGTGGTCTCAGAAACTAATGATTGAAGTCCGCTCTCTTTAATTACTTTGCTGACAATATGAGACAAACCACTCGTCTCTAATTGACTGCCAACATACCAGGTCTGTCCCTGTCCAAAACTGTGTTGAGTCACAACTGGTGACCCTGCATAGAAATCATTTTGATACGTCGCTAGCGGATGGGCTCCCTCAAGATGTATAATATCGCACAACAAGTTACATTTAGTTGTCGTACCGTCATTAAAAACACTGTGATTAAATTGCTCAGGTGCCAAAGCATCAATTTCTTCCACCCAGATACCTAGCATCTCACGTAAAGGTCCCGGATAGCCACCTAAATGGACATTGTCAGATTCATTAACGATGCCACTCATAAAAGTAGTTAAAAAGTGCCCGCCCTGTTCGACAAAGGCTGACAGTCTTTCTGCCAAACCTTCTTTTACCAAATATAAGACAGGTGCGATAACCACATCGTACTGGCTGAAATCGCTATCAACTGAGATCATATCTACTGGTATCTGCTTATCATAAAAGGCTTGATAGTACTGATGGATTTGCTCGACATAGGTCAAATCTTTATTAGGTCCACTAGTATATTCCAACGCCCAATAATTATCCCAATCGAAAATAATCCCTACTCGACTAGTAGTGCGTGACATTATTAATTGATCACCAAGAGCCTCTAACTCATGACCTAACTCAGCTACTTCTTTAAAAACTCGAGTATTTTCATGTTCTGCATGAGCAATCACGGCTCCGTGGAATTTTTCGCATGCCCCAACAGATCGTTTCAACTGAAAAAATTGAACTGTGTCAGAACCATGTGCGACTGCTTGATAGCTTTGAGCTCGCATTTTTCCTGGTCGTTTTAATGAATTATATGGCTGCCAATTTTGTTGACTCGGAGTTTGTTCCATCAACATAAACGATTGGCCTTCTTTTAACCCCCGCATCAAATCGTGACACATTGCAGAATAGCTCGGTGGAGTATCATAGCTTGGATAATTATCCCAAGAGACAATATCTAGCTCTTTAGCCCATTTAAAGTAATCAAGATTTTTGTAAGTTCCCATTAAATTAGTCGTAATTAGCGTGTCTTGATCGAACTCACGAATCGCATCTCGCTCCATTTTGTAATTCTCTAACAAACTATCAGAGTTAAAACGACGATAATCCAATGAAATACCTGCAAAAGCGGTGTCTTCATACCCAAGCCCTTCACTTAGCGCATTAGGTAGCACAATTTCATCCCATTCGTAGACACGATGTCCCCAAAACTCCATGTTCCAAGCCTTATTTAACGCATCAAGCGTCACATACTTAGTTTGCAACCACACTCGAAAAGTCTTCTCACAATTCTCACAAAAACATTCACCACCATACTCATTGTTAACGTGCCAACACGTCACCTTTGGATTAGCACCATAGCGTTCGGCTAATTTACTGGCGATCTTTCTAGCAAATTTTTGATACACTAAACTATTTGGACACGCATTATGACGCTGGCCAAATTTATGATGGCGTCCTTCAAAATCCGTCCGAGCTACTTCTGGGTATTTCTTAAACATCCATGCCGGAAGTGCGGCTGTCGTAGTTGCCAAAACAATGTCATAATTATCAGCACTTAACAGGTCAATAATTTTATCAAGTTCGCTGAAATCATACACCGCTTCTGAGGGTTGAATTTTAGCCCAAGAAAAGATATTCACACTAGCAGAATTAATTGATGCCTGTTTAAAAATTCGTAAATCATCAGACCACGTTTCCTCAGGCCATTGATTTGGATTATAGTCGCCCCCATATAACATTCTTTGAAACTTTCGTTGAGACATAGATTTTACCTCCATTAATTTGTTATACTTTTATTATAAGGCGTTATTCTAACTTTTGTGTAAGTGACCACTACACTTTATACAAGAATACGAAACAAATTATTCGATAAGGAGGCAAATGAACAATGGCTATTTTATTCAATGTAATGGATACCTCATTACCTTTAGCAATCGAAACCATCGGCTACGATTGGGAACAAGAACCAGTCGAACGACTGGCAGGCTACCATTATTATCACTGGTTGCAAACAAGTCACGGCAGTGGAAAAATCGTCATTGAGGGCAAAGAGATTGCTTTAAAACCCGGTAAGGGAGTATTGATATTCCCTTTCGTTAATCACCACTATTACCAGACTTCAATAGAGCCTTGGCGAACAAATTTTGTTACTTTAGGTGGAACCATTGCCTCAACTATCCCAACTATTTTGGCAGTCGATCACTACTGTCAAGCTAGTGACAGCCTTAGCTTTTCCTTTTCCGAATGGAATGCTCAACTCTACGAACAATTGACGAAATCACAGCCGCTTTCGCCGCTTGACTACTCAATCGAAGCCTATCGTTTTTTAGCAAAACTTAAAGAGCATCATTTTCAAGAACAAGTAGTGACGGATGAGCGTTACCTCAAATTTATTGCACCTGTTCTTAAGTGGATTGACGACCACTATATGCTTGATTGTTCCACTCACGACATGGCTCAACTCGTTTTCATCAGTCCACAGTACTTATCTCGCTTATTTCAGCGCTTTATGAAGCTATCACCCTATGATTATTTGACAGCCGTCCGTATCAAGAAGGCAAAAGAACGACTTTTAACCTTGCCTAACGAAAAAATAAAGGATATCGCTAGTCACGTCGGCTTCAATGATACTAGTCATTTTATCGCCACCTTTAAAAAAGCAACAGCCTACACACCTGTCGCTTTTAGAAAACTTTATTAACCAGTCAAAAAAGCGGAAGACGCCAGTCACTTTGACACAGCCTCTTCCGCTTACTATTTTAGTCATCACCTATCTGATAGTTACCAATCATTCAAAGCAAAACCATTTTAGTTTGCCTTAAGTAATTCTCCAACAAATTTCTCTAAACTCACAATATCGTCATCTTCAGCATTATTTTCAATTCTCACGGTCGCAGCCCCTTTAATCGCACCCGTTTTTTCAAATTGCTCGACGAAATCATCTGCGGATTTACAGTAAAACTCCCCATAAGCAAGATCTCCAGAGCCTACGACTCCATAAATTTTTCCCGCTAACGCTTGATCTGGCAACTCCTCATAAAACTCTTCAAACTCAAACGGCAAATCTCCATCACCATATGTATAGGTCGCAATAATACAAATATCTGCATCGTCAAAAAACTCTGCCTCTACCTCTGATACTTCTTCTCTTTCAACTGTTGCTCCAGCTTCGGATAATTTCTCTTCAAGAATTTCTGAAATTTCCTCCGTGTTCCCCGTCATACTTGCATACACGATTTTTGCTAACGTCATCACTATTCTTCCTTTCATTCCGCCATTTTTATCAAGCTAATTCACGCCTCGAACTTGATATAGCCCTCTATTTACTCAATCATAACTAGGATAAACTGGCATGAAACCCATTTCATTTATCCCTCTATTCGATTGTAGCACCTGCTAAATCACTAATTTTTCAGCAGATTTTTTATGAGTCTACACACCGGTCACATGATAATTAGTGACAAGCCTCACTAATGTAATCTCTCATGACTGAAACAATACTTAGTTACCATTTTACCCTTACCCAAGTAGACAAATCAAGAGTTATTTTGCTTCTACTAACACCTTTTTGGGCCAATTGATCCTCTACTATTGCTTGATAGCTTGAAGCAAAAAAAGTGGCTGAGGTATTTGCCCCAACCACTTGACTAATTCGATGTTAACTCACTAAAAATTAGCTACCTGGCCAAATTTTCTTAGCCAATTCCACTACTAATGAAATTTTTTGCCATTGCTGCTCCTCTGTTAAATGATTACCTTCTTCAGTCGACGCAAATCCACATTGAGGACTCAAGCATAATTGCTCCAGCGGTACGTATTGAGTTGCCTCTTCAATACGCTGCCATATCTCCGCTTCAGTTTCCAGCTCTGGAAATTTCGACGTAATCAAGCCTAACACTACTTGTGCATCCTTCTTCACATATCTTAGCGGAGCAAAATCCCCTGAGCGATCCGTGTCGTATTCTAAAAAGAATCCATCAAAGCCAGTTTCGCCAAAAAGTTCAGCAGCCACAGGTTCATAAGGACCACTACCTGCATAAGTTGACGCATAATTTCCTCGACAAACGTGAGTCGTAATGACTAAATCCTCTGGACGACCTTCTAAACTACCTTGAATGTTGGCTAATGCCAATTCTTTTTCTAATGCCAAATTAGCCGTCACATGCTTGCCATTCTCATCAACTGAGCACAAATACCCCCAAAAACAATCATCAATTTGCAAATTACGACATCCTAACTGGTAAAAGGCTTGAATAGCCTCACGATAAGCTTGCTGAATATCGCGACAGTACTCCCAAACATCAGGATAGATCTCTTCATTTCTAATACCGTCGTGTAGTAATTGATTAGGGCTAGGAATAGTGAATTTAGTTACCTTATCAGTCGACACCAATTCATTGACAAATGTAAAGTCATCTAAAAAAGAATGAGTCCCATTAAAGGAAATCTTCCCTGTATTACGAACATTTAATTTACGCGTCTCCACCCCATGGAAAAAATAACCATGCTCTGGCTCAAAGCTTTCAAATCCATTTAATTCCGCCAAAAAATCAATATGCCACATTGAGCGACGCAATTCTCCATCAGTAATTGTTTTCAGACCTAATGCTTCTTGTTTTTTTACCAAACGTAAAATTTCACTGTCCTCAATATCTCTTAAAGAGTTGCGATCAAGCTCTCCCTTTGAAAATTTCTCACGGGCTGCTTTCAACTTAGCTGGTCGTAAAAAGCTCCCGACATGATCCGCTCTAAAAGGTGCCTTTGTTCTAGTTAACTCAATTGTTTTCTCTGTCATTTTGTCTTCCTTCTTTCCTACTTTTATTTATAAGTCACTGAGATAACCGAATTCAAATCAAAATTTAAGATAAAAAAAACGCCCCTTCTCCTCATCATATGATGAAGCGAAAGGACGAAAAAATCGTGTTACCACCTTAAATTTATAGCTATTTTTCAATCAGCTACCTCAAACACTACGTGAATTACTAACAATTCGAATAGTGTGGCACTATAACGGGTGCACCCGTCACAGCTTATAACTTACGTCAGTCAGCTGTCCCACTCAAAGGCCATTTTCTCTCGTACATCCAACTACGCCTTTTCAGCTACCGGCGTTCTCTGCTGAGTTTTCTTTACAAGTTACTTTCCTTATCACAGTGTTTTAATTTTTTTCTCATTTAACTTTAATCTAAGATACCATCAAAGAAAAAAATTGTCAACAATTTTTATTTGCTCTTATATTTAATTCCAACACTCATCATGGTAGAAACTACAAGTGGACATCTATTAATTTTGTAGTAGCCTTAATTTGAATGAAATATCAAGAACTCTCTCTATTGAAGGGATGATTTCACAAAAAAGTGCTATTGGCACATCTAATACTATGAATTATAAAACTTCTCTTCAAGTAATAATGGTCAACTTTTTAAAGGAATTATTGCTATGAAAGTACTCATTACTAGACTTAAACAAGATAGTTGTTTTAAAATGAGCTTGAGATTTTTATATAAAGCTAGAAGCCCATCTAAACCATCTTTTCTTATATCCTACATACTTTAAAATCAAAAATAGATAAACTTACTGCTTTTATTATTTTAATTTTTTTCATTATTTATAGCTACAGTCCCTTCCTCAGCACAGACCTCTAAAACAAGCATTAATCCTGATATTTGACTTGTTTCATAGCCAGAAAAAAGAAAGTCTATACACTTTTATGCTATCACTCATTAACAATCTGTCTTTTAAGTTTGTTATTTGATTATGGAAGGTAAAAATAGTTCATAGCAAAGGTAACACAGTATACTTTTTCATAAAACTAGGAGCTCAGTATCGATTGCACCGCCAATGCAATCAGCAAAGTTTCTACCATCCATACTGTAAACGTTATAAACACTTACACCAATTAATCTTACTAGTTGCTGACTCAATAAAACTAATAAACTCCTATGATGTTTTTTTAGCTACACTTCTGCAAATATTAACAAATCTCAACATACTAGATATTTGACTAACAAACAAATGTATATTCAAGCATATTTTTGCAATTTTTACAAAATCAATAATTCCTTTTCTTTTGAAAAATAGACCAGAATATATAATCTTTTTTGTAAATTAACTATTCTAAAACACTCTGTATTATTCCCTTTCCTTTCATTTAGATAATAACCTTCTTTTTAAACAAAATAAGAGATTTTGTTTTAAGTGAACCGATAACATTAATAAATAATGGTATAATAGTAGTACTAGTAAAGCAACGAACAACCGTATGGTATGAATATCCAGCAAGAGATGTACAGAAAATCCCTAAAAATGGCTACTCACAGGCTGGTAAAAAGAGCTCAAGAACCCATTTTAAAAGTTCTTAAAAAAGACTCATTAATATAGAGATTCGTCTATCTGGCCAAATCGCCTTTAAGCCAGCCAGAGTTCCTTCAATAATTTTTTTATTAAACATGGATGAATGATTATTCTGGTACCTCAACCAAGGTGAAAGAATGAGGATAAGGAATTCACAAAAAGAAAATGTTTTAAACTAAATTCACATAATCAAATCTTCAATTGAACCTAATGGAAATATTTCAGAAATCACCACATTCTACTTCTCCACATTATAGGAAAGAGTAGAGGAAATAGACACACCACTTAAACAGCTTATAAATAGTTGAAAGGAGATTACGTTTTTGTATCATGAAGAGTAAGTATTAATTAGCGGTGAGGAACAATACCTCAGCCATCATATAAGTGATAAAAAAGAAAATCCTTTATTACTTTTTATACATGGAGGGCCAGGCATGTCACTGACTTCTTTTATCCAACCTGTTAGTAGAAAATGGAGTAATTTATTTCATTGTGTCTTTTGGGATCAAAGAGGCGCTAGTCGAACATTTCTAAAAGCTCCATTAAGTGTTCCAACCATTGAACAAGCAACCGCAGATCTTGAACATGTCGTAGATTATTTGAAACATTATTATCAAGTAGATAAAATAGTACTTGTTGGTTATTCGTGGGGAGGCATTCTTGGTTCTTTATATAGTTTACATCATCCCGAAAGCGTTCTCGCCTATGTTGGAACAGGACAGTTTATTTCAATAAAAGGTAGGAATCAAGCTATATATCAACAGCTTATCCAAAAGGCAGACGCGCTTCAAGATACAAGTATGAAATTAAATTTAGAAAAAGCCTGTGACAATAAAAATAAATTAGATAAATTAATTAAAAGGTATATAAAGCAATTTAATGGTGATGGTATGGATGGTTTGACGATTTTTGAAATGATTGGGCTATTCATCAAAAGTAAAAATGCCAAATTGACAGACATTCGCCCTTTCCTGCAAGCTCATAAAGTCAATGATAAACTGCTCAATTACCTTGAAACATTCAATCTGTTAGATTGCTCGATGAACTACGAGACTTCCATTTATTATCTACTAGGAGAAAACGATTTTCAAACGCCTATCTCCCAATCAAAAGATTACTTTAATATGATTGTTGCAAAAAAAAAGCACTTAATAGTAATTAAAGGAGCAGGACATGCTCCTATGTTTCGAAATCCAACAGCATACTATCACGCACTTGAAAAAATTCGGTCTGATATCGATCTAAACTAGCAATGCTAATAACGATTGTTGTCGATTCAATTCATAGCTTCTCAACTGCTACAATTACGACTAGTGTTGCGGAGATTTTTTATTAAAAAAATCTCAGTTTAAAACTACTCATATACAACTACAAAAAAATCCTTTATATGGATAAGTGTAACTCAAAAACATCTTTTCAAAAATGGTATTCTTCAAAAAAGTTTGAAAACTTATCGAAGAATACCCAAATGCTCATTCAACAGTATGATTATTATAGTAAGAAACTTGATTTTCAAACAACCTTAAAAGTCTTGCTACATGCGGTTTATGAAGAATATCCAAACTACCACGAGATGAGTCGTGCCTTTCTTGATCAGCGCCTATGCCTAGAAGTAGGTATCAAATCGATTTGACTTAAAGCCTCAAGAAATAGCGGATATCTATCAGGTAATGTGGCAAATAGAGCTATTTTTCAAGCAGTTGAAGCAAAACTTAACCATCAAGAAGTTCTACTCACGAAATGAACAAGGTGCCATCAATCAAATGATTCTGACATTAATTGCGACACTACCTACATAATTAAACTGGAGTTAGAAACGTGTGCGACTATTTTCAACTCAAACGAGCGTTTCACTATTTGAGGGTTGACTCAGTAGAGCATTGATTAAAGCCATCCGTTCCGATATAATTGTTTAACTGTCGTCCTCACACTTGTTTTGAAACTAAATTGACTAAAAAATTTCTGGAAACGGTCATCCATTACGTGAGCATTGATCGTTTTTTCATTTTTTCAAACAATCAAGTTTCATCACATACAATAAGGTGAGATATTTTTCTCAAATGTCGATTTTTTATTAGCGCTTCTCGCCATCAATTGTGGTTGCTGCTGATACCGCTGTCGCCAATGAGACCGCCATCCCTATCGCTACTAAACATAATACTAGTTTTCTATTCTTTTTTTCATAACATCCTCCATTATCAGTCAATTTAATAGGTCGCAGCTAACGCCTGTTCGCACTAAGATTATCATCGTGCTTATCTCTGACAAATGGATCCCTAATACTTTATCGCACCTAATAGTAATTAAGATATAACTGAGTACTCCAACTCATAATCTTGACTTGCTTCTTTCGAAGGTACGCGAAGCGAGCCATGATGGTCTTAAAGTCTTTCCCAAGCACATGTAAACTAGCCATTACGACTGTATCTCCTGGAACGAGTTGACCGACCATTCGCTCAAATTCGTCTGACTTCTCATTTCCTCTAGATCGCTCTATAAAAATCGCCTCGCAGTTATAATCTGAGACGATTTTAAGTTGATCATTGGTTGGGATAGCCGCCCGTTGTCTGATATACCCATATATCGCCATGACTCTCCTCTTCCTCCTCGTATAATAAGGTTATCAGATTTATTCTGATAGTTCCTTTTCATCCCCATAAGGGGTATGATTATTTCGTACAGATAGAGGTCGTAGTATTCCTCCTTGAAGTTTTGTC
>NZ_JCAQHY010000118.1:0-19591 GCF_059621045.1 Vagococcus sp. WN80Y | reverse complement strand
TGCCAAGTACAGATTTGTTTGACAAACAGGATGCAGCCTATAAAGAAAGTGTACTACCAAAAGCAGTGACTAAACGTGTCGCAGTTGAAATGGGTGCAAGCTTTGGTTGGGAACGCTATGTAGGAAACGAAGGCGCAACAGTGACCGTTGATCGCTTCGGTGCAAGTGCTCCTGCTCCAACTGTTTTAGCTGAGTATGGCTTTACGACTGAAAATGTGGTAAAAACATTCAACGAGTTATAAGAATAAATTTTAAATGAAGTTGTGAGTGATCAGTTTGATCACTCGCGATTTTTTTGTTTACTTAGAAGAAGGTCAAATTGTCAGAAAGGGGCCGTTTCAAGAGTTATTTTCAATCAATCTTTCCAAGGTTTTTA
This sequence comes from Vagococcus sp. WN80Y, assembly GCF_059621045.1. Classification (NCBI taxonomy): domain Bacteria; kingdom Bacillati; phylum Bacillota; class Bacilli; order Lactobacillales; family Enterococcaceae; genus Vagococcus; species Vagococcus sp. WN80Y. The sequence goes on along the minus strand of NZ_JCAQHY010000118.1, from coordinate 19,215 downwards.
TAGAATTATAGAAAACGAGTAGGTAATAGGTGGACTAATTTTATAGTGTGTTAATATAAAAACAGTAATAGAAAGTAGGGATAGAATGGATTTACGATTAAATAAAAGAGAACGATATACAGTAGCTCAGTTTCATAAGGGGTATCAGTTTGAGCAACCGCTTGATGGTTTTAAAAGTGTCACTTGGACCGCAGATGAATGCTCAGTTGTCGCTTTGAGCGATCAGTTGATTATCGAAGATGCTATAGCTGTTGAAGAAGGATGGGTTCTATTGCAAATTACAGGTGTTTTGGATTTTTCCCTAACAGGTATTTTAACTCAGATTGCTAATCCTTTGGCTAAAGCGGGGATTTCAATTTTTGCTTTGTCGACTTACAACACTGACTATGTATTGTTGAAAGCAACTGACATGGAAGCTAGTATCGATGTGTTGGAGAATGCAGGACATCAACTAAAGGTTGTTTAAGAAATAAGATTGCTTTTTAATTCTAAATAGTAAAGAGCTATAAATTGATGAGCATTTAAAAGAACTCGAACAATCGGTTATTTCGATTGTTCGTTTTTTTTGAGAAGGACTTTGTTTAATTTTTAGTCTTTTAGTCGTAAGATCGTATTGTAGTGAGACGGATAAAGAAAACAAAACGATGTGAGTATTTTTTAGTTAGCTTTCTCATGTGAGTAGTGCTAAAATAAAACGACGAGTGGGTTGTTACCGATTCGATAGTAGGTAAAGGGTGTGTAGTATTGGAGAGTAAACAAAAATTATCAAATAAAAAGTGGGGCATCATAGCGGGTTTTCTTGCGTACATTTTATGGGGAGTGTTACCTTTTTATTGGAAGGCAGTCGGTAGTGTTTCGCCATTATCGATTTTAAGTTATCGGGTGGTTTGGTCATTTGTTTTTATGATCGCAATTATGGTCGTTGGAGGGAAATGGACAGAGTTTGTTAAGGAAGCGAGAGCTGTAGTTGGCGATCGTCGCCGATTTTTCGCTATTATTTCAGCAGCGGTGCTAGTGACCACTAACTGGTTTATTTTTATTTTCTCTGTCAGCAGTGGCAAAGTGATTGATGCTAGTCTAGGTTATTATATGAATCCATTGGTAAACGTTGTGTTAGCGACTCTCTTTTTAAAGGAACGGTTGGGTCGTGGGGAATTTGTCGCGTGTCTTTTAGCCGCAGTCGGTGTGGTCCTGTTATCGATTCAAAGTGGTGTGGTTCCGTGGTCCTCAATCGCGATGGCAGTTACCTTCAGTTTATATGGTGTAATAAAGAAGGTTGCCGCAGTTAGTTCAATGACAGGACTCACGTTAGAAACGGCAATAATTGCGCCATTTGCTTTAGGCTATTTATTCTTATTTTCGCCAGAAGGATTTATGTCATTTGGTTTAAGCCTGAATTTGCTTTTGGTAGGTGCAGGAATAGTAACGGCCATCCCGCTATTTTTATTTGCTGAAGCAACTAAAAATATTTCGTATATTTTGGTTGGGTTTCTACAGTATATTGCCCCAACTTTAATGTTGCTAGCCGCTATTTTCCAATTTAACGAAACATTTGAGCTTCCTCAAATGGTGGCCTTTGGTTTCATTTGGTTAGGAATCTTAGTATTCACAATTAGTAATGTCTTATTGCTAAAAAAAAGAAAACAATTAAGTTAACAAAAAAGACTCGATTTAGTTAGGTAGAAATCGAGTCTTTTTTCTTTAGATATGAGGAAAAGCTTCAAGAAAATGGATGTAAACATAACTTATTTTACAAAGGTTTGGTACCAATTTTTAAGTATGTTTGAGGTTGTAATAAGCTCCGTATGTTGTTATTCTATAAAAAAATCTCAACCTGTTCAAAAGCACGAAACGCGACATAGCTCTAATTGAAATTGTTATGTAGAATTGGTTAGTTAGATCGGATAACACTGCTAGTATCAACTTTCTGATAGGTGATAACTAAAGTGGGGTGTTGTTTCAAACCTGTCCGTGTTTAGCGTACATCGGAATATTAAAAAAGTGAAAAAGTGTTATATTATCTCGTTTATGAGTCAATAACAAGTCATTTTATTGACTTGTTATCCTATAAAAAAATCTCAACCTGTTCAAAAGCGCGAAACGCGACATGTCTCTAATTGAATTTGTTATCTAAAATTGGTTAATTAGATCGGATAACACTGCTAGTATCAACTTTCTGATAGAAGATAACTAAAGTGGGATGTTGTTTCAAAGCTGTCCGTGTTTAGCGTACATGGCTTGTGAAAAATTGTTAATATCTGTTATTAATAATTGATCTCGAGGCCTCTATCTGGTAATTATATCATAGAAAACGCGGGTTGCTTAATTGAGAAAGTCCCCTATAAGAGGTTAATGTACCTCAAAATGGTGTTAGTGTTTCCAATATTTTTTAAGAATAGCATAGAATTAGTCTTTCTATGAATTTACGACTCTTTTTTGAGGTAATGACGAAACAAAAGAGGTAATTTAGAGGGTTAAGGGGAAAGTAAAAATATATAGGGTTTTATTAATAGTGATTCGAGTAAGAAGTTATCTTATTTAAAAGCAAACCTTATTTTGTATTAAGAATGGTAAAATTTGAAGAAAGTTTGAAGAAATTCAGTAAAACGATGTTATTGAGTGAATAATTAACAAAAATAGGAGCTTTTATGCTAAAATGAATCAGAATAAGATTTTAAACTCTCAGGAGGTAACAGTTTGAATAAGAAAGAAATAATTAGTAATTTAGTCTGGTTTGGAGGCCTTTTAGTTGTCTTATTAATTATTAGGAATTTTGTCTTCATGCCTGTGGTGGTATCAGGTAATTCGATGGACCCGACACTCCAAGATCGTGAGCGGGTTATCGCAACAAAGACTAAAAAAATTGAACGATTTGATATCGTGACGTTTCCTGCACCTGATGCACCTAAAAAAAGTTATGTTAAGCGTGTAATTGGGCTACCAGGTGATACCGTGGCATATAAAAACGACCAATTAACCATCAATGGCAAAGAGTACGATGAGCCTTATCTTGATGAATACAAGAAATTGTTAGATGAAGGTGACTTTCTAACAACTGCTGAATTAGAGCCTGGCAAATGGTATAGCGAATTTAGTTTGGCTGATCTGGCAATTCTCGGAGCTACGACTGTGCCAGAGGACTCACTATTTGTTTTAGGTGATAATCGCCAAATTTCTAAAGACAGTCGCATGATTGGTTTTATCAAAAAAGCGGATATCACAGGTAATGTTAAATTTTGTATTTGGCCACCTAGTAAATTTGGTTCAATCAATAATTAGTAATGGGAGCTCAACACAATTGTTGAGCTTTTTTATTTTAAAAATTTTTCCAACCTTTTTCCATCTTCAAACGTCTAATCTATGTAGTGTGGAGAGAATAATGAAAGGGAGTGAAGTAAGTGACAGAAACAACGGCTGTAGTAGCAGCGATAAAGGGAGATCGCCAGGCTCTTGAATCATTATTAAAAGGGCTCTATCAACAATTATATAAAACGGCTTTTTTGTATGTTAAAAACGAGGCTGATGCATTAGATATTGTACAAGATTCGATCATTAAGATTATGACAAAGATCGGGGCCTTATCTCAACCAGATTTTTTTGCAACCTGGGCTATTAGAATTGTGATACATACAAGCTTGGATTTTTTACGACATTCAAATCGGCATGAGTCAAATGAGTTGATGGACCATTTTGAGAGTCGAGAGACTCTTTCTGATGAGAGTCGCTTGGATATTTATGAAGGCATTTCACGGTTGTCAGAGGATCTACAAGAAATAACGATTCTACATTATTTTTATGGGCGTAAGTTGAAGGAAATTAGTTTGATATCAGATGAGCCAATTGGTACCACGAAGTATAAGCTACATCAAGCGAGGGGTTTATTACGGCAGTATCTGGAAGGAGGCGAAGGATATGAAAATGACTGAAGAGTGGGAAAAAGAGTGGCAGGAGATTGTTGTTCCTAAAGAGGCTGTTTTTAAAGTGATAGAAGAGACGCTTGCGAGTGAGAAAGGTGAGGAGACACCTGAAAAAGTCATTGTTAAACGTTCAGCTAGTGTGTTATTGTTTATAAAGAAGCATCGTGTCAAACTTGGAGTGGCGGCTATCTTATGTTTAGCTGCTAGTGGAGTGGCGATTGCTTTTAATCAAGAAAATCAGTTCACCAAACAATCAATGACTCAAGAGGTAGGGCCTCAAGTGGAATCTTCTCTGGGAGGAGAGGTTTCTAAGTCAAAAATTAGTGGTGAGGATTATTCAGTAGCAGATCAGAAGAGGTCAGATGCAAGTGCTCAAGAAGTAGAAACACAAGCTGCTACTAATACTGATCGGAAATTAGTAAAGACCTATATGATTAGTAAAGAAACAAGAGAATTTGATGATACACTTAAGTCGATTGAAGCTGCAGTTGAAAGTGTTGATGGTTACTTTAGTCAGTCAGATATTGATAATCAAGCTAATGGTGATGATTTAAGATCAGCTAATTACATTATACGGGTTCCGCAAGCTAAAGTGACTAACTTTATCAACGCATTAGCTGATGTTGGTGAGACAGTGTCCTCGTCAGAGAATGTGACTGATTATAGTTTAAGCTATACGGATAATCAAAGTCGTATTAAGGCATTTCAAACTGAGGAAGAGGCCTTGTTGAAATTGTTAGAAAAAAGTGATAAAGTTCAAGATATGATTGAGATACAAGATCGTTTGTCCCAAGTTAGAAGTTCGAAAGACAGTTTAATTCAACAAAATAAGCTGATAGATAATCAAGTGGCCGAAACAGAAATAACATTAGCTATTACTGAGGTTAAGACTTTAACAAAGGAAAAGAACACGACGATTTTTGATAAAATTAACGATAATTGGCATGCTCAGCGAGAGTTTTGGCGGGCTACTGGTCAACGACTTATTGTCTTTATACTAAGTGTTGGTCCATATCTTTTAGCCTTGAGTGTCGTTGTAGCAATTGGCTGGCGCAGACATAAAAAGCGTCAAATGTAAATAATGGCAGTAGTTGGAGGAGTAAGATGGGGAAAAAACGTATTGGAATGATTTTTGGGATAATCAGTTGTATCTTTCTTAGTGGTTGTTTCCCAGAACAGGAGGCTGCAACTACGCCTAAAAAAACAAAAGAACCGCAAGTAATTGTTTCAGATGACAAGAAATTATCAGATTCTGATCGGTTAATGTACTTTGCTGCTGAGAGCAGTAGCTTATTATTGCAGTCTGAAGGAAATCAACTGTATGGACCTGTTGCTCCTTATTTACTTTTATCACTTTTGGGAGAAGGCGCGGTTGGAGAGACTCAAACTGCCATTTTTAATGGTTTAAATCAAACACCTACCTCCCGAAAGACACTTCATCAGTTTAATGAAGAGTTAGTTGGCAAGTATTTGGGGTCAGGGGATGTGAAGATGGCCAATTCTCTGTGGCTAGATGAGCCAGTAAAATTAACAAAGGCCTTCAATTCACTTGCCGAAACTTATTACTATGGCGATGTTCAGCATTTGCCTTTCACAGAACAGCCTAAAGCTGCTGCTAAAACGATTGATCAATGGGCGGATAAAAACATTGGCGAGTCATTTTTTGACAAGGCCTTGATTGAGTCTGGTTATGCGCTAGTAATGTTGAGTACAGCGAGTCTCCAATTGGAGTGGGAACATGCTTTTGATGCTAAATTGACAAAGGAAGAGGTTTTTCATGGCAGTGATCAAGATTATCAAGTTGCTATGATGCATCAGAGCTATGATAGTTATCGCTACACGACTGGACCGGATTATGTAGCGACGTCCTTGCCACTTAAAAATGGCAATCGATTACAGCTGATTCTACCTAATGAAGGTGTTGATGTTAGGAGCTTGGTCGAAACAAAAGAAAAAATGCTGTCATTATTTTGGATTGTTGAGAATCAACAGATGAAGATGCGTTTTTCAATACCTAAAGTTAAGGTGTTGAGTGAGTTGGATTTACAACCCGCTTTGGAAAAAATGGGTCTAGAGCGAGCCTTCTCGAAGGAAGAAGCTGGTTTTAGCCGATTGTCGCGTAATGCTAGTTTGTATTTAGGTAGAGCTTTGCAGAAAAATCAATTGACATTTTCTGAAAACTCAGTGGTAGGAGGTGCCTATACACAAGTTATGATGCCAAATACCCCTGACTCTACTGAGGCTCCGCAACAGGTGATTCCTCCTGTTGTGGTTCCTGAAGAGCCAGTTATGGAATTTAAGTTGGATCGTCCATTTATTTACCTTATCTCTGATCAAGATGGTATTCCTCTATTACAAGGAATTATTGATGATCCAAGTCAGTTGAATTAGTTTTGAGTGAACAACTAGATGACCGTTTATAGCGGCATCCAGTTGTTTTTTTATTGGTTGTCTTTTAGTCATGATTTAAGTGACTAAGGCGGCTAGATGCCCATTTTTAAGGTGAAATATGATACACTTATGACAGACTTTTATTAGTCTGTCGGGAGGAGCTTTCGTTTTTTCCTCTACTGAAGATCGGGCAATGAACTATTAGTATAAGGAGTGACGCTTATGAGCTTAGAATTTATATATGGACCTGGAAGTTGCCAACATGAAGAGCCGTTGGTTCAACGAGCAGCGGAATGGTTAACGCTGGATCCTCAGCACGAGGTTTTCTATTTGGTGCCAAACCACGTTAAATTTGAAACAGAAGTTAGTGTGTTGGAGTCTTTCCATCAGCTGCCGACATATGCTGGTTGGGAAAATATGACGACCATGCGTTTGCAGGTTTTTAGTTTTTCTCGTTTGGCTTGGTATTATTTGCAACACACTGCGTTATATCAAGATGAGCATTTGAGTGAGGCTGGAACTCATATGTTGATTCGTAAACTACTATTATCTCATGTGGAAGAGTTAGTCGTTTTCCGTGGTGAGATTAATAAAGCCGGTTTTATTAGCCAGCTAGCGGATCTTTTTAATGAATTGCAAGAAGGAAATATTGAGTTAGCTGATTTGGATCAATTGTTGGCTGGTTTAGGAGATAGTTTTAAAGAGGTTGATTTTAAAGAGAAGTTACGAGATTTTCAGCTGCTATATAATGCGTATTGTGTGGCGTTGAATGATCGAGAAGTTGGTAACAAAGAGCTGATTACGCGTTTAGCGACTTATTTAAAGGAGCAGGATTTATCAAATGTAATGTTCATTGTCAGTGGTTTTTCTCGTTTTACCGCTCGTGAGCAACAGTTAATCGCTGTTTTAGCTGAGAAGGCAGCTGAGATGAAGGTTAATTTGGTTTTAGACCAGGCCTATGTTCAAAGTCCACCTGAGCGATTTAATATGTTTTTCGATGCAGGGAAGTTGTACTATGAGCTCTATCATTTTGCTAGAAGCAAGCAACTTAGATTATTGCCTGATACTCGTTTACAGTTGGACCAAGAGAAGCCGATTTCAATTATTGATGAGTGTTGGCAAGCGTCGCAAGAGCTTAGCCCTTCGAAACGATTTACTAGCTTAGTGACGGATAAGGTGCAAATTTGGGAGGGAACGACTGCTTTTGCAGAAGTGAGTCATGTGGCGAAGGAGATCCGACGTTTGGTATCAGAAGGGTTACGTTATCAGGATATTCAGGTTTTAACACGAGAGTTGTCGGCGTATAGTAACATAATTGGCCCTGTTTTCATGAGTCACGATATACCTTATTATTTAAATCAAGAACTGGAGATGAAGCATCATCCACTAGTCGAATTTTTAACCACGTTATTTTCAGTACAGGCGCGAAATTTTCGTTATGCTGATGTCATGCGTTTTTTACGAACTGAGTTATTTTTACCGATTAATGATCGCTCATTATCTATTGAGGAATGGCAAGAGGCGCGAGATGCTTATAGAGATAAGATTGATGTGACAGAGAATGTAGTTTTAGCCTACGGGTATGAAGGCTTTTATTGGACGCAAGAAAAAGACTGGGTCTATGTATATTATGATTTTGAAAATGATGAAATGAAGGAAGATGAGAATAGACGTGCACAACGAATTTCTAATGAGGTTCGTCAACAACTTCGAGAGACTCTGTTGCCTTTTTATGATGAGTTGAAGCAGGCTAAAAATGGCCGTCAAGCGGCGATTGCTCTTTATCAATTTTTGATTACTAGTGGGGTTGAACAAGAAATTATTCATTGGCGCAATCAAGATATAGAGGCAGGGAATTTGGAAGAAGCGAAAAGTCATGAGCAAACCTGGCAGGCTTTTATTCAATTACTCGATGAGTATGTTGCGATTCTGGGAGACGATGAATTTGTTTTAACGGACTTCGTGGATATTTTGGAAACGGGTTTGGCGGGGCTCTCATATAGTAAAGTGCCCACAACTATCGATCAAGTTAGTGTGTCATCGCTTGATTTGATTCATGCTCAAAAAAGTCAAGTGACCTTTATTATTGGGGCGACGGATGCGGTTTTACCAAAAAAAGTAGAAAATAAAACCTTACTATCAGATGAAGAGCGACAATTAGTTGATGAACGATTAGTCGATGGGAAATTTTTAATAAAAAATACCTCGGCAGATTTGGCGAAGGAACCTTATATTGCTTATTTGGCATTTACGTCAACCTCGGATCGTTTATATTTAAGCTATCCACTGACTAAAGAGGGCAGTAAGGATGTTAAAATGTCTCCGTATCTTGGTGTTTTGGCTAAAATGCTTGGTTTACCGATTCGCCCTAAATCATTACTTCCAGCTGATTTCAGCTTAAGTTTAGAGTACATCAGTACGTACCGTAATTTAGTCACAGATTTGAATGCGTTGAAACGTCAAGCAGAGGAAGCTAAAGAGATGATATCCCCTTTGTGGTTAGAATTGGAAAAGAAGTTGCTGAGTCATCCAGAATATCAATTGTTAGCTCAGAAAATCTTTAAAAGTCAAGCTCATAAGAACGTGCCAGAACCATTAACATCGGAACTAGTTGATGCGCTATATGGTGAGACTATCCACGGTTCGGTGTCTAAAATCGAGAACTTTTACCAGTGTCAGTATAAGTATTTTATGACATATGGATTAAACCTAAAGGAACGCGATGTTTTTGCCTTAACTCCAGCGGCAACTGGCGATTTTTATCACGATGCACTAGATCAGTTATTCAAAGTGTTGATTCGAGAGCAGCTTAATCTAAGTGAATTAACAGCCGTAGAATTGAAGGAAGTGACTAATCAAGTTTTAGCAGGTATTTTAGCTGAGCCTAAGTTTGCTATTTTATCAGCAAGTCATCGGATGAACTATATTAGGTATCAGTTGGGACAAACAATTCAAAAAGTTAGTTGGGCGTTGAGAAAGCAAAGTCAGCGAACAGGACTTTCAACGGTTCAAACAGAGGTGTTATTTGGCCAATTTGCTCAAGAGACAAGTCTGGATAGTTTGACTGTAGAGGTTGGTCAAAATAAACAAATGAGTATCCGTGGGAAGATAGATCGCTTAGATCAGATAGAGGTTGGTGATCACACTTATTTGGCAGTGGTTGATTACAAATCGAGCCGCCACACCTTTGATTACCGAGAGGCGTATTTTGGTTTGGCAATGCAAATGATTACTTATTTAGATGTGGCTTTATCGAATGCTGTTAGCTTAGTCGGTGCTGAAAAGGCCAAACCCGCAGGTGCTTTTTATTTACAGATAAAAAACCCAACGATTGAAGGTAATGTTTCGGTTGAAGAGGCAACTGAGGAGTTGTTTAAAGAGTATGGCTACAAAGGATTATTGTTGAACGAAGCGCCTTTGTTAGAAAGACTAGATAAGACTTTAGATGAGCAGCCAAAATCAAGTATTTATCCTTACAGCATAAAAAAGAATGGGGAATTCTCATCCAGCCAATTTGTCACGGAAGCAGAGGTCGACCTACTTATCCAGCATAATAGGCATAACTTTAAAACAGCTGGGCAGGAAATTTTTAAGGGAGCTACTAAATTGAACCCAGCTTATCGTGATAAACAGCGGGTAGCGTGTCAGTATTGTCCATTTCGCAGTGTTTGTCAATTTGATGTGATGTTAAAAGAAAATGAGTACCACCGAATTGATCAATTGAAAAAAGATGAGGTTCTCAAAAAAATAGCAGAGGAGGAACGAGATGTCTAACCTACACACAAGTGAGTTGCCACTAAAGCCTAGCAACAGCCAATATACAGATGGTCAGTGGCAAGCAATCTATGACCAAGGAGCAAATATTCTTGTGTCAGCTTCTGCAGGATCGGGTAAAACGACGGTTTTAGTTCAGCGAGTAATCGAAAAAATTAAGGCTGGGATACATGTCGATGAGCTTTTAATCGTGACTTATACCGAAGCGGCAGCGAAGGAAATGAAACAGCGAATCAAATCAGCCGTTGAGCACGCTATTTCAGCTGAGTCTGATCCTGAGTTGAAGCGGCATTTTGTTCATCAATTAACGTTGATTCCAACTGCTAATGTCAGTACGTTACATGCCTTTTGTTTACAAGTTATTCGAAAGTATTATTATTTGATTCAAATTGACCCAGTGTTTCGTCTGTTGACTGATGAAACAGAAATGATTTTATTAAAAGAGGATATTTGGGAGGACCTACGAGAAGAACTTTATGAGACAGATCAAGAAGAGTTTTACCGATTAACAGCTAATTTTTCTAATGATCGTAGTGATGATGGGTTAACCATGTTAATATTTTCTCTTTATGATTTCGCGCGGTCAAATCCTAATCCTAAAGCATGGTTGGAGTCATTAGTCTCAGCTTATGAGGTTAGCGACAACTTAGCGGAAGCGGGCATTTATCAGTCAGTGATAAAGCCTAATTTACTTCTTGAGTTAGAGCTAATGATTGGTCAAAGTCAGGAAATGGTTCGATTGGCTGAATCTACCGAGACATTTGTGAAAGTCAAGGATCTGATGCAGGTGGAAGCTCATTTTGGTTATGAATTATTAGCGTTAATTCAGGCAGATGATTTAGAGGGAATGTTTCAGTATTTAGTTAATCTGAGTTATGCTCGCTATCCAAGCTTGAGAAATCTTGAAGAGGACGAGAAAGAAGTTAATGAGCTGATTAAGAAATTACGCAATAGTAATAAAAAGCTTTTAACGGATTGGCAAAAGGGCTTGTTTAGTATTGAACCGAGTAAAATGCTAGAGGTGATGAAAGAGTCACAGCAGATGGTTAATCAGATGGCAGAAGTTACTTATTTGTTTGAACGAGCTTATTCTGCTCGGAAAGCAGAAAAGAATTTAGTTGATTTTAATGATTTAGAGCATTTCACTTTGCAGATTTTAGCCACTATTACTGAGGAGGGCTGGCAAGGATCAGAAGCGTCAAGTTATTACCGAGATAAGTTTTCAGAAGTATTGGTTGATGAATATCAAGATATTAATCAGCTACAGGAAAACATTCTTTTTTGGTTGCGTCAGCCTGAACCAGAAAATGGGAACCTATTTATGGTCGGTGATGTGAAGCAATCTATCTATTCCTTTCGTTTGGCTGATCCAACGTTATTTATAGATAAGTACAATCGATTTGGTGAAGGCCAAGATGGTCGTCGAATTATTCTAGCAGAGAATTTCCGTTCACGTCGCAATGTCCTTGACTTTACTAATTTAATTTTTGAGCAATTGATGAATACATCTGTTGGTCAATTAGAGTATGATGAGGCGGCTCAGTTAATAAATGGCTTTAAAGGATTCCCTGAAACGGATCATTATGATACAGAAATTTTAATTTTTGAGTCGGCAAGTGATGGGAATGAAGACGTTGAGGATGTAGATGATGGCTTCCAGATTGATGATAAAACAGAAGGGGAGCTAAGGTTAGTTGGCAATAAAATTAAAGGGTTAATTGCAGAAGGCTTTCCTATTTACGATAAAAAAGCGAAAGAAACACGGCCACTTAGGTATCAGGATATTGTTTTATTGACTCCAACAAAGAAGAATAATTTGGTGTTATTGGATATTTTTAAAGAGATGGAAATACCTCTCCATGTTAATGACACACAAAATTATTTTCAAGCAACAGAAATCAGAATTATGATTGCATTATTAAATGTGATTGACAACCCTTATCAGGATATACCTTTGGCTTCTGTTTTACGCTCACCTCTTGTGGGGATAAAGGAGAACGACTTGGCAGTTATCAGAGCAAGTCAGGTTTCAGGTGGTTTTTATGAAGCCTTTCTTCATTATTTAGAAGAGAATCGTCAGTCTGAGTTGGGGCAGATATTAGCTGTGTTTAGTGAGCAATTATCACGCTGGCGAGAAATGGCAAGACGTCAACCGTTAGTCACGTTGATTTGGCAAATATATCAAGATACAGGGTTTCTTGACTATGTTGGAGGAATGCCAGCTGGAGCTCAGCGACAGGCTAACCTGCATGCTTTATATGAACGTGCGACGAGTTATGAAGAAATGAGCTTTAAAGGGTTATTTCAGTTTGTCCGGTTCATTGAAAAAATGCAGAGTAAGGATAAGGACTTGGCTGAACCAACTTCGATTAGTGATGATGAAGATGCAGTCAGAGTGATGACGATTCACGCATCTAAGGGCCTAGAATTTCCAGTTGTATTTGTTCTTGATTTAACTCGTCGCTTTAATTTAATGGATTTGAATAATGCTTATATTTTTGATGATAAATTGGGGGCAGGAATCAAGTATACAGATTTGGAAAATCGATTGTTCTATCGAACGTTGCCTTTTTTAGCTATTCGGGAAGAAAAACGGAAAAAGCTATTATCAGAAGAAATGCGAAAGCTTTATGTGGCACTGACTCGAGCAGAAGAAAAGCTCTTTTTAGTCGGATCTTATAAGGATCAAGAGTCGGCTTGGAAAAAATGGAGTCGAAGCGCGTTGGAAACTCAGCCTGTTTTAGGAGATGAGTTGCGCTTGAAAAGTCTGTCATTAATGGATTGGATTGGCTTGACGATTATGCGTCATCAAGATAGTGAGAGGTATCAGTCAGAATACGAAATTGCTAAGGTTGCTGGCATTTATCAGCATCCGGCTCATTTTAAAATCAGCTTTAAAGGGCTGGAGGAGCTTCGACTGGAAACGGTACAGGTGATTCAAAAGGAAAGTAAGCCTACAATTACTGTATTTAAGCCGGAAAAAGGGGGAACATTGGTTGAAGCCTTGGCTCGTTTAGAATTTAATTATCCGTTTGATGTCTCTACTCAGACAACAAGTTATCAATCAGTTTCCGAAATTAAGCGGGTTTTTGAAGACCCGGACAATGCAGATTTATTAACGCTTGATTTGACACAGGAACGAGCGCGAACGGTTAACCGCTATACTGATGACCAGTTGATAAGACCTAAATTTATGGAAGAGGTTGGAGAGATTCTTGCGACTGATATTGGAACAGCCACCCATTTGGTCATGCAGTTGCTTCCATTAGATGAAGTACCGACAGTAGAAAGTATTGGTCAATTGATCGACGAACTAGTCGAGAATCGTTCTTTGGATGAGCGCGTAGCTGCCAGAATTGATCGGACCGCTATTACGGCCTTCTATCAAACTGAGTTTGGTCGTTTGTTGTTGGCTAATCCAAAGGCGGTTACTCGAGAGCAGCCCTTCTCTATGTTGATGAGAGCAGAAGCCATTTTTAGAGATTATCCTGAGAAGACATCAGATAAGATTTTGATTCATGGGATTATTGATGGTTATTATGAAGATCAGGATCAGTTAATCTTATATGATTTTAAAACGGATCATCTTGAAACGCCGGATGAGGCCGCTCTAGATCTGTTGAGAAAAAAATATCGAGGTCAATTGAGTTTGTATAAACAAGCATTAGAACAGGTTAAAGACCGTCAAGTGACTTCAACAAAATTGATATTATTATCGGCGGGGCAATTACTGGAAATGTAAAGAGTAATCTAAGAAGAGGGAGTGGGACGAGTGTCTCACTCCCTCTTCTTGTTTCACGTATGTTAGGTGATAAACGACTTTATGTCTCAGTTTCTCTCTATCGTTCAACATCTAACCCTAGAACTGTCAAATGACCGTTACCAACTAATTTGATAACAAGACGAGACATGTGATTTGGTGGAAAGTCAGAATCGCTCTTTACCCACCAGTGAACCGTGCCTATAAAGATCGAGGTCATGTATTCGATGATAAAATCAATAGGGACTTCAATATCATTTTCAGTGATTTTCAGTTTATTGAAAACATCTTGATATTGTTCCGTTAAGAGTTGATACAATTTTTCACGAAAGAGTAGAGCAGAGGTTCCTTCTGTCAAAGTTAAGAAAAAGGTCTTATTTTCTCTTATTTTGACAAAGACTGAAGTTAGCATATACTCAACTTTTTTGACTTTTAAAAAATTACCTTCGACTAATTGTTCGGTATTTAGAATGGAGGCGAAGATATCGATTGCAAATTCTAATACATGTTCGTAGAGATCTAACTTGTCTTTAAAATGAGCGTAGAAGGTTGCTCGATTAATCATGGCCTCGTCAGCTATATCTTGGATTGTAATGGCTTCGTACCCTTTTTGATCTATTAAGGTAATAAAGCTATCGACAAGCATTTTTCTGGTTCTTAAGACACGTAAATCTGTCTTTTTTTTCATCATAATCCCTACTTTCTTTTTTAAAGAGCTTGTAAGTTACCTTCTTTTTTTGTGAGAAAAACAACAAATGGAATTACTTTGTTGCTTATGTCACAAAATGACTGAAATTGATTATTGAAATTATCTAAAGTTGCTATAGAATGATTATAACAGACGAATTGTTTCATATTCAACAGATTGTTGCTTATTTAGTGAAAAAGAGAGCATGTTTGTCTGAACGAAGCAATATGGAGGTCAAAAAAATGTATTATCGTGCAGGAATAGATGTCGGATCAACAACAGTTAAATTAGTGGTGTTGAATGGGTTAAATCAAACTGTTTTTTCAAAGTATGAGCGTCATTATTCAGACGTTACGGCGGCGAGTAAACGAGTTTTAGAGGAAGCGCTCAGTGTTCTAGGGGCAGAAAGCCAAGTTGCAATGACTATTACAGGCTCAGGTGGAATTGGATTAGCAGAAGTTTTAGAGATTCCGTTTGTCCAAGAAGTGATTGCTTGTACAAAAACAGTCGAAGAATTGATTCCTGAAACGGATGTTGCGATTGAATTAGGTGGCGAGGATGCAAAAATTACCTTTTTCGAAGGGGCAATGGAGCAGCGGATGAATGGAAGCTGTGCTGGTGGGACTGGTGCTTTTATTGATCAGATGGCAAGTTTACTAAAAACAGATGCCAATGGTGTCAATGAATTGGCTAAGAATTATGAAAATATCTATCCAATTGCTTCTCGTTGTGGTGTATTTGCCAAAACGGATGTTCAGCCACTAATTAATGAAGGGGCAGCAAAAGAGGATATTTCGGCCAGTATTTTCCAAGCAGTGGTTAATCAGACAATAGCTGGTTTGGCGTCTGGTCGTAAAATTAAAGGGAAGATCGCCTTTTTAGGTGGGCCCTTGTATTTCATGAGTGAGCTACGTCAACGGTTTATTGAAACTTTGAATATTCAACCGGAGGACGTTATTTTCCCTGAGAATCCTCAATTATTTGTTGCGATAGGAGCCGCAATTTATGCGAATGAGAATGAAGATACGACGACTTTTGAACAATTATTGACACAATTATCACAAGATAATAAGGAGCAACTCCAACCTAGTCAAGCTTTAGAGCCGTTATTCAGAACCGAAGAAGAATTGGCCGAATTTCGTCAGAGGCATAATGCGGCGACTGTGGCGACTAAGAATTTAGCTGATCATCGTGGTGTGACTTTTTTAGGAATTGATGCTGGATCTACAACGACCAAGGTGGTACTTATTAATGAAGACGGCGATATTCTTTTTCAGTTTTATAGTAATAATGAAGGACAGCCCTTAGAAACGGTTATGAAAGTGATTCAAGATTTATATAAACGTTTGCCAGAAGAAGTATACATTGGAAAAGCGGCTGTTACGGGGTATGGCGAGCACTTGATAAAAAATGCCTTAAAGGTCGATATTGGTGAAGTCGAAACGATGGCTCACTATAAAGCGGCAGATAAATTTCAACCAGGTGTTGACTTTATTTTAGATATTGGCGGTCAAGATATGAAAGCCATGAAAATCAAAGATGGCGTGCTGTCTTCGATTCAACTTAATGAGGCTTGTTCGTCTGGCTGTGGCTCATTTATTGAAACCTTTGCTAAATCGTTAAGGTACACGGTTGAAGATTTTGCTGAAGCGGCGTTAAGCTCCCAAGGGCCAGTTGATTTAGGCTCACGTTGTACCGTTTTTATGAACTCAAAAGTAAAACAAGTTCAAAAGGAAGGGGCAACAGTTGGCGATATTTCAGCGGGATTGTCCTACTCAGTAATTAAAAACGCAATCTATAAGGTGATAAAAATTCGTCGTCCAGAAGAATTAGGCGAGAAGATTGTCTGCCAAGGTGGAACATTCTATAATGAAGCAGTTTTGAGAGCCTTTGAACTTGTTAGCGGGCGAGAAGTTGTTCGTCCGGCAATTAGCGGTTTGATGGGTGCCTATGGTGCTGCCTTAATTGCACTTGAAAACTTTCAACTAGATGATAAAACAACTTTGTTGAGTTCAGCTGAAATGGCTGCTTTTACGGCTGAAAATGAATTTGCTAATTGTGGGCTCTGCGAAAACAATTGTATGCTGACTGTTACTCTATTTTCAGATGGTCGTAAATTTGTTACGGGGAATCGATGTGAACGCGGTGCACGAATTAAAATAAAGCGTGAAGACCGTCGTGTTAACTTGGTAGAGTATAAGTATCGTCGTCTCTTTAAGTATCGTTCCTTAAAAGCGAAAGATGCTCCTCATGGTGTAATTGGGTTGCCACGGGTTCTCAATATGTATGAGAATTACCCATTGTGGCATACCGTTTTTACTGATTTAGGCTTTAGAGTGGAGCTTTCACCTCGCTCTAATAAGGAACTGTATGAACAAGGAATGGAAACTATTCCAAGTGATACAGCATGTTATCCTGCTAAGTTAACCCACGGACATATTCAGGCGCTAATTAATAGTGGGGTTCCCTTAATATTCTATCCTGGTGTGGTGTTTGAACGTCAAGAATCTGCTGAAGCGGATAATCATTTCAACTGCCCTATTGTTCAAAGTTATCCTGATGTGATTCGTAATAATGTGGATGATATTCGTGACGGCTTGGTAGATTATCGCAATCCTTATATGAATTTAGCACATGAGGAATCGGTTGTTAAGGTAATGACTGCAGCGTTTGCTGATCTGGGAATTACTGAGGAGCAGATGAAAGTAGCCATTCGTCATGGTTTTGAAGAATTAGATGCTTATAAACATGATATTCAAGCCAAAGGCGAAGAAGTTTTGGCTATGCTAACTCAGAAAGGTGAAAAGGGCATTGTTTTGTCTGGTCGGCCGTATCATGTGGACCCAGAAATAAATCACGGAATTGCTGATGCTATTACTCAAGAAGGGTTCCATGTGCTAACAGAAGACAGTGTGTCTCATTTAGAAGATGTTGGTGGTTTACGAGTAGTTAATCAGTGGGTCTATCATTCTCGGTTGTACGCAGCAGCTCGTGTTGTTGCGAAATCAACTAATTTAGAATTGGTTCAATTAAATTCTTTTGGTTGCGGGTTGGATGCCGTTACCACTGATCAAGTAGAAGAAATTATGGATCAATACGGTAAGATCTATACGGTCTTAAAAATTGATGAAGGCTCTAATCTAGGGGCGATTCGGATTCGCTTACGTTCTCTGAAGGCCTCAGTCAATGAACGAGCGCACTTGAATTTTGTGCCAGTCAAACAATTTGATGAACCAGAAAAAATTGTCTTTACGAAAGAAATGAAAGCAAAACATACGTTATTGTTGCCGATGTTGAGTCCAATTCATCAAAATGGTTTAGTTGATGTGGCACTTCAAGAGTCAGGCTACAATGTGGTCTGTCTTCCATCAGAAGATACAGGAGCCATTGATGTCGGCTTGAAATTTGTTAACAATGATTCTTGCTACCCAGCTATTATTTCGATTGGGCAGTTGGTAGAGGCTCTTCAGAGTGGTGATTATGATGTGAACCAAACTAGTGTAATGATGACCCAAACAGGCGGTGGTTGCCGCGCTACTAACTATATTCCACTACTTCGTAAGGCTTTAAATGATGCTGGCTTCCCTCAAGTGCCTGTTGTATCTGTGTCTATGGGAAATCAAGGGGTTGAATCTAATCCTGGCTTTAAATTGAGTCTCCCATTGTTGAAGCGACTGGCATTGTCATTTCTTTATGGTGATTTGTTTGAACGGGTTGTTTATCGGACTCGACCTTATGAAGTTGAATCTGGAGCTGTTGACCGACTTCATACTCAATGGTTGGAAAAAGTTAGAGCAAGCGTAGTTAGTGGCTCCTTCCGTCAGTTTAATAAAAACATGAAGGCCATTATTCGCGACTTTGATACGATTCCTCAGACAGGTGAACGGAAACCGAAAGTCGGTGTGGTAGGGGAGATTCTAGTTAAGTATTCACCAATTGCTAATAACGACATTGTCCGTCTACTTGAAGCCGAAGGCGCAGAGGTGATTGTCCCTGATATCGCTGGTTTTATGAATTACTCACTCTACAATCAAATCTGGAAACATGAGAATTTGGGAACAGCTAAGAAGAGTAAATGGGTAGCTGAGTTTGGCATTAAGTTTATCGAAATTTGCCAAAAGCCCATGGATAAAGCACTGAGAGATTCGGATCGCTTCACTGGGGTCGCATCTATTTATGATTTGGCAGAGGATGCCGGTAAGATTTTATCTATTGGGAATCATACAGGTGAGGGCTGGTTCTTGACTGGTGAGATGATCGAATTATTGAAGGAAGATGTTCATAACATCGTTTGTTTACAGCCTTTTGGTTGCCTACCTAATCATGTTGTTGGTAAAGGAGTCGTGAAAGAATTGCGACGTCAATATCCAAAAGCGAATATTGCACCAATTGATTACGATCCTGGTGTGTCTATTGTCAATCAATTGAATCGGATTAGGTTAATGATGGCGACAGCTAAAAAAGTTTTTAATGAAGAACAAGCTACTAAAGAGCAAGCAGCTATAATCGCAGAGCAGGAAAAAAGTCGAGTTATAGTGGCGACAGATCGAGAGTAATTTCTCGGTCTTTTTTTGTTTGCCCAGCATGGGCAAACTCTAACGGGTTAAAGTCCCTAACGTGTCCTAGTAACGGAAAACGTCTAGTTGAAGACAAGGGTGTCCACCGCGAGGTGGAATCTGAAGGAA
>NZ_JCAQHY010000117.1:0-19585 GCF_059621045.1 Vagococcus sp. WN80Y | reverse complement strand
TCATCTACAATCATTTTGAGACGTGGTTCAGCAGTTGGCGCTATGTCAGAAAGTTGTTGTTCTAACATGGATAAGTTGGCAATGTTATTCATGGCTGTATTAGTGATTAAAGACATTCCATTCTCAATGGTATTTTTTCTAATTACAGCACGCACAACCTCACAAGTATCTTTGTGGATTTGTCGTTTAGTAGCAAGTGGCATATGTTCACTAGAAAAGTTACTTGGTGACAAGGCAGTTGAAAAATCATTTTGTTCTTGGTTGTTCATTTTGATAACCTCGTTTCGATTTTTTATTTTAAGCATTCGCGAATTACTTGAGATAAGCATAAAACAAAAAAAGCCTCCTTTGAGAAAAAGGAGGAAAAAAGGAATATTTGTAATATTCGAAAAAATCAGTATAAAGCCTGATGATATATTGTTTTATATGTGATAATTTTAACTTGTGAAATAGGAAAGGAAAATTAAAAGAGCTTAACGAAGAGTTATTCTATGACTTAGTTGCTGATTTAACACTATTAAAAAAAGGAGAGGGATTTACATTTTTTAGGCTAGAGAAAGTTCCAACTTTTAGAAAAGTCATGAATCGCGAGAAAGAAGATTTTAGAAAGACAAAAATTAGGTTCGTATATTTGATAAAACTCTTGCCAGATGACATGGCGCAAATTTCTTTATTGGCTGGATTTGGTTTGTTAACGGATTATAGAGGGATAAAAACATTGAAGGAGCGACGCTTCAAATTGATGAAAGCACTACCTGTTAGTTATGACGCTTTAGAGGAGATTGAGCGGATTTCAGTGGAAGAGCTTGGGAAGTATATTATTGAAGCAGATATCAATTTAAAACACATTTCTTTTTAATTCGAATGCAGTTAAGAGGTAGCACTACCACCATTGAAAGCTACCTCTTTAGCTGTTATCTCAATATATTTTATTTATTTTTCGTGTTCTCAAAAAAGTATTCTGCACTTTCTTGTAAAAAATCTAAAGCAGCTTGCTTTCTAAATTCTAACGACTCAGGTCTTGAAATATACTCTTCAATCTTTTCATGGAAGTCTTCTTCAGTCCCGTCCCCAAAAGTAATTGTAAAATATCCTACAAGGCTTTTGATTGCTTGGTTTGTCTCCAGATATCTAAACCAAGAGAATTTTGCTCGTACATTTTCAGAAGTTTTAATTTCAAATTCGTTATTTTGCTCGACATTTTTTATTTTTGTTCGCTTATCGATCTCTTTTATCCTGTTTCCATTTTCGCTTATTTCATAAACTTTATCTAAGTGGATAGCAAGTTGAACATCAACATTAAATATGAGGTCATGAAAAGTCATCTCTTGGTCATAAACTTTAAGTTTTTGCTTGGCCACTTTAATTTCTACTTCTCCCCGTTTTTCTTCTTCCTCATCGTTATCTTTATCACTAAGAAAACCTTGCTCTTTTAAGCGAAAGGAATCCTCTGTATCTAGAATAACTCTGTAGCTAAACTGTGGAAAATCAATGTCTGTGATTATCGCGCATAGCGAACCAGCTTCATTTTCAGAACGATATAGCTCACTAATATAATAGTTGCCGTCAATTTTATCTAAAAAATCAGTAAAAAATTTTGTGATATCTGCATTAGGAGCGTTAAAGATTAAGCGAATATTTATGGTAGGTGGAGCTGTTTTATATTTATTATTAACATCATAAAGCTCTATTAAATCAAGAGGCGAAATATTATAAAATTTCACAGTCATCGTCTGTAAATTCCTGAAAGTATATCTTTTCTCTACTGTATACTCTATAGTATTTTGTAATAATTTTAAGTTCTTTTGCCCATCAATGTTAGCTTTTACTTTTTCAATACGCTTTTCGAGGGTCTTAAAACGATCTGCTTCTAATAAAGAGAACTCAATATTTTTCAATCGCTTAGAGAAATAATTTGCCTTATTTTCAATTTCTTCTCTATCAACGGGAGTCATCTCATAAAACTCTTCCAACTTATTCTTTTGGTAATCATGAATCTTTTTGGGTGTTTGAAGATTATCTAGTGTTGTAGCCAATTGGATATAGACTATTTCTTTATCTCTTTTAGTTTTATGATAGGTAATTTCATTAACAAGGTTTAAAACGTTTGAGACTAGGCTACTTTCTGCTAAACCATCTTCTAAATCGCTATCAACTGATAATTCTAACTGTTCTCTCAATTCCCATTCATTAACATTAGTTTTTTCAAGTACATCATGTAGTAATGTTGCAAAAATCAAGCTATCGGAAAAACCAAGGTTCAATAAGAATTTTGCTGATCTAAGAGGGTGGCAAATAAAATCTTCCTTACTATCTCTTTTCTGATTAGAATGAGCCTTAAGAGCAATTTTGTAAATTGCAGAATATAAATCAACATCCCTTCCTTGAGAAAGACATTCTCGTAAAAAGTCTGATAATAATTTCTGTGGATTTGTTTCTATCTTCACTATTTTTTCGCCTCTTTTATTATAGAGTAAATACTTTTATCGATATCTCCTAAAGATATGTTATAGAGATTTTTTTGCTCTAACAGATTGCAAAATAAATCAATTTGCTGTTCAATTATATACTTGTCATCAGATTTTTGGATAGTCTCACGTAGAATAGCGTTATATTTTTTTACATCCTCCTCATTTTTATCAATCATATAATGAGAAGATTTTTGCAATAAAAGCAGGTACTTTTCCTTAATTTTCTTTTTTGCTTCCTCATCTAGTTGTATAGAAGATAGCGCAACGAAAGAGGTATATGGCGTAGGCTTT
This sequence comes from Vagococcus sp. WN80Y, assembly GCF_059621045.1. Taxonomy (NCBI): domain Bacteria; kingdom Bacillati; phylum Bacillota; class Bacilli; order Lactobacillales; family Enterococcaceae; genus Vagococcus; species Vagococcus sp. WN80Y. The sequence continues at coordinate 16,823 of NZ_JCAQHY010000117.1, read as the reverse complement.
GTCCCTTGAGGTAATGTAGCGACCATCAAACCTGCACCACCATCATAAGAAGAGTTCATTCCCGTAGGTATATCAAATAAAATTGTAGTTTGTTGATGACTGTTTTCCAAATTTATAGAGAAATTTGAACCAAATTTTCTTAGAAAGCCGCTATAAATAGCCTCTGAATATTGTTCCTTGCTAGCATGTTCAAATATTTTCTCTAAATCTTCAAAATTATACATGCTATTTGGTAAATCTAATATGGCATGTATTTTTAAATCCTCATTTATTCTAATAATGCCACTCTTCAAGTTTAAAAGTGTATCTTGTAATTGAATAATATAATAAATAATATAGTATCTCTGTAGAGGCAACTTAGAATAACTCTCATCTTCTTTTACCATGCTTAACAAATCAAAATTCGGATTGAATAAATCACTAATCTCAACATTAATATTAGACAATTTTTCATTATCTGATTTTTTTAACAAAATATTAATATTATATATCAATCGTTCAATCGTTTTGATATTAGGACTCATGTTCTTTTTTGAGGTAAAAGAATCATTATAATTTAATAAACCAGAAAGAGCGCTTTGGGCAATTTCAGGATTTTTTCCATCTCCTTTACTTAACTGCGAAAGGGTAAAATCACCTTTTTCCTTTATCTGCTTCAAATTATTACATAATATCGTTGTTAATGATTGACTCATTTACGCACCCCATATCATTTTTAGTAATTTAATTATACTTCTATTTTAAGATAAAAGAAAGAGTTTGTTCTTTTTAAAGAATTTTCTTCTAAAAGAACGAAATGAGTTTGACTATCAAACTATATTCCTATACAATAATCTTAACTAAAGGGAGGGGGATTTTGTGTCTATAAAATTAGATGGTAGCTAGGCATCCAAGAAAGGTGGTGCTAATGGAATGAAGAAACTGTTTGGAAAACTGGAAAGCGTTTTAGAGGGTCTTCTCGAAGCTCTTGGAGAAACTGTATTTGGGTGGCTAATGGTCTCAATAAGTAAATATCCAGTATTAGTTGTTGGGGTGATAACATTAATTACGTTCACTGTGTTATACCTCTTAAGAAAGAAACGACAAAGAGAACAAGAAAAAAGGCGTCTCCAAAGTAAAAATAGGAGACGCCGAAACGGAAAACGGAAAAAGAAGAATAACCGTCTAAAGTAAAATCTTCTAATTCTGTTTATGAGATCATTTAAAAGATGATCTCTTTTTTAGTACTTTCTTCTTGATGAACGTTTGTTCGGAAGAACTCTTACATATTATAACACTTAGGTAAAAAATGCAAGAGTGAAATCAATACAAGGTTAAGTTTAGCTGTTTTACTCCTAAACGTCAAGTAGTTTTGCTTTACGTAAATTAAATTGATTTTCTTTCATTATTCAGTAAGTTTCTTGGATATTATCATTAAAAAAGCAAGCATACAAATTGAAAACCTTGCTAAATCAACGTTTCCATGCTATAATATCGTTCAGAGATGTAGCAATTTAACAAATATCTCTCACTCTTACTAGTGCAAAAGGTGCGCTCACCTAGCTAGTAAGGGCTGGGTGAAATATATAGAAAAGGGGTTGATAGCTTTGATGCAATTAAACTTGACGCCAGAGCAAGAAAAACTAGCTAAAGAAACTTTAGCTAAAGACGGTCAAACTCCAGAAGAAGCTTTCATGAGTTTCATTTATCTAAAAAATGAAGATGATAAAAGAACTCAATATTCTAGAATGATGGATAATCTTCATGTTCAGAAAATTCATGCTGACGCGGATGAAAACGGCACTTTGGTTATTCCAGAGAATGCTCCTGAACATGTGAAAGACTGGGTTCGGCATGGATGAATTTCAGATATATATTGTAGAGTCAAAAGTGTTCGGTGATCCTACGCCCGACAAAAGAAGACCTTCTGTATATATTGGACTTTCTTCTGAAAAATTTGGCTATGTTCGCTTTCTTGGCGTTTATTCGTATAAGGAAAAATTTGACAGACAAGATTTTTCTAAAAGAATGTATAAAATTCAAGATAAAGATATTGCACATGTAAACTCTAAAGAAGATTCATATATTGATGTATCTTCTGAAATTGTGCTTTCTCTAGCGAAAGTAAGAGAACTAGCTAATCCACAAGCTATTGGAAGACTCTCTGAAAAAGATATAATAGGTTTAATCGCCAAATACAACGCGTATAAACCATAATTAGTTTTATCTCTGCACCTTTTGCGCTCTCGTTCACACGAGGGCGTTTTTCTTTACGTGTGTTTCGCTATTTTTACGATTTTTTTTACGATTTAAATAAGCTCAATATAGCTTTCAAGTAAATATTAAATACAAATAAAGAAAAAAGCCCTCAGCTTTTAGTAGTCGAGAGCTTATATATCTATTAGCCATAGAGTTTTCAATTTCTTCTATTTAATATTTATAAATAGTGTTTTATGGAATCCTAGTTAAGGTTGAGAGTAGTTTTTTTTGTAGCAGCTAAAAAATAGACAAACAACTAAATTGTTATATTTTGACAAGAATGATATACTAAATAGATGAAATAAATATCAAAATGTATGATATAATAAATATATAAAGGAGAGATATCATGGCAAAATCAAAGTTATCTAACTTTGAAAGTTCTATCCATGTCTACCGAGCTATGTATCGAATGACACAACAAGAGTTAGCTGATAAAGTAGGCGTATCTCGACAAACTATTATGCAGTTGGAAAAAAATAAATACAACCCTTCTTTACTGCTAGCTTATGATATTGCATCGGTTTTTGATGTACCTATTGAAAAAGTATTTGAGTTTAAAAGATTGGAGGAGGACAAGTGAAACAGTTTTTAGAAAACTTGCCAGTAAATCATTGGTCTACGATAAGTATTATAATTTTGATTGTTATGTCAGTTTCTTATGTGGTACTTTTTTATTTTAGTAAAGAAGGAAGAGATGAACGTGGAAGAGGAATTTTTGCTTCAGCGAGTGCAATAACATTTGTCTTGATGTTAATTATTTCAATTGTATTAGATAGTAATGCCGATTCTTGGATAGTAAATTCTAGGGTATTTAAGTATGTAAATAATATCCAACTGGCTGCTATTTTTTTGTGTCAATCAATTAGTATTTTTATTCTAAAAAAAGTACGTTAGCAAATAGTGTGAATTTTATTTATGAAATCTTACTTTGTCAATTTGTCATTTGTAAATTGGTGAATGTGATGAAGCGTATCATTATTTTTTTTCAGTCAAATAAAAAATATGTAGTTGTTTAATGATTATTTCTAATATAAGTTGATAATAAATAATTTCTTAGTATTAAAAAATTAGTTTAAGTATTGAGAGATTAAATAAAACAGGGCTACTGAATCATTACTTGATTCAGTAGCCCTGTTTTATTTAGCAGAAGCCCCATAGTTGAGTATATCCTAAAATGGGGATAGGAGAATTCCTTTTAGTCGAATCTTCTTTTTTTTGTTTATCATGTTCAAAGGAATCTCCAATAATTTGATTCATTTTTTTGATTCTTTCTTTTTTCATTGAATGGGGGTGTAAAATAATAGATGCAGTAGTCATAGTTATATCTCCTTTTATTATTATAGTTATATTATATAATATTTTCACAATATTGTAAAGTATTTCTTTCATTTAGGAAAGAATTTATTTCAAAAATAGAATTGAATTCAGTTGCTTAGGAGAATTAACTTGGAGTAGCTGGTATCCGATACCAGATATTCCATTGAATAAGCCAATTGGTAATAATTTAAGATCACTTTTAAAAGAAATAGTTTTATGAAGCTTAAATTCAGTTTTATAAATGAAATTTACTGTATTTGAATAAGTACCGTGACAAAGAGAGGAATCTTGTGCTGTTAGGTCTTTTCTTTCTATAGAAATAGTATCTATTTGTAGTAGTCTAGCTGTTTCGTTGATACCAATAGTACCTTTGCACCAGGAGTCATCAACTATTTTTCTGTCTGAAAGAGCTAATTCAAATTCTGTAATTAGTTTTGGTGATAAAGGTGTATCGAAAATTGTTGAAAGCATACAAAGAGCGTACATGATGCCAGAACTTCCATGTGCGAATCCAATATTATCATGTTCAATTTCTGTGGTGGCAATTGCAAGTTTTTCAAGAAGCAGTATTATTTCAGGAATTGGAATTTCTTTGTAAATACTTACTAATATAGCTATCAAACTAGATTTTCCGTTGAGCCATTCATCTAGGAGATACTCTTCTCTTGTTTCTTTTATTATGAGCTTATTAATATACTTCTTAATTTCTTTTAAGTATTTTTTTTCATGACATAATCGGTAGGCGTAAAAAGCAGCAGTTAGGCTAGCACCATCGCCAAAGAAAGCAGATTGATATTCTTCTTTGGCAAATCGATCAGTGAAGATTTCTTTTTCTAAAAGGCAAATTATTTTTTTGTAATTATCTTTTGGAAGAAAATGATTTAGGCTGAACAAGAAAATGAAAATGCCAGTGGTACCATTGTACAGATTAGTTGATGGGTATTCTAATTCAATTTCGCCATCAATATTCGGCACACTTTCAGCCCATGAAACAAATTGAAGTTGTGGATCAATTGTTAAATTTTTAACAATGTAATCCCCTATATCAGCTGCCTTTCGTAAAAAGATATCGTCAACCTCTAGATTAGATTCTGGAATAGTAATCTTTTGTAAATCATAGGTCAAAGTTCCCAAACCCTCTCTTAGGAAAAGTAAAGATTGCGAGAGTGTCTTATCGGTAATAGTTTTAATGCGTTTAGTAAGTAGTTCTATACTGGAGTTAGGTAAAGCATTATCCAATAAATTCGTATTAGTTTTAATCCAATGGCTGTTACTAATCGATTCAAATAGTGGAATATCGTTGACTAGCATTTCTTTTATTTCCATAGGAACAGCATTTTTAGTGATGAATTGGGCTTCCCAAAGGTTCTCCATAATTTTTTCTCTTTCAATGAAATCAACCATACAACTAGGATGATGAGCGAATGATAAAAAATTAGCATAGTCTTGAGTGTCACGTAATACATGACGGACATAACAATTACTAAATATATCTTGTGCTAATTCAGCAATCAGTGCTTTATTTTTAAGGAGAAGCTGGTTCATCTCACTAAAGCCTTGCTCAATATCGGTTGTGTACTCTTGATAGTGAACCTCTACGCCATTTAAGCGAGGAATATTTTTTGCTCCATCTAAGTAATCATCTTCAAGTTGTAGTTTAATATCGCTTGTGTTTTCATTCACTAGTTTACGTACTTTGAAAGGTAATTTTTGTTTAGTACCGTTTAAAGCACTTATTTCTAGTTGCCTTTTCCAATATCGTTTTAAGGGAAGCAGACCAGAGCCAATATGTGATTGTTCTTCAATCAGTTGCTGCTTAGTCTTCAGTTCACGAAGATTTTTTGTTTGATCGGTAATAATGATAGTTTCAACATCGATTATTACTGGAAATTCTTTATGAGCAATTAGGTTTTCCATATGGAGATCGCTTGCTCCTAGCCAATAAGTAACAGCTAATAAAGAACCATAGTTAAAATAATAAGAGTTGATATCTTTTTTTGTCTGACATTCCATTTGATGAACTTCTTCTTCAATAGTGAAGTTGTCTTCAATTATGCGTTTAATTTTATAAAAGTGATAACGATTATCTAATTTTTCGATAGAGCTAAGAAATTTATTAAATTGTTCCCCTATTTGTAAGTTTTTATTTTTGAAAAGTAGATTGACTCCGTTAAGTTTAAATAGTAGTACTTTCTTACCTTGCGAGTGGCTTTCGCCTTTACCTAAGGTTATATCCTCTATTTTAAAAGGTAAATTAATTGAAAATGTTGTTTCAATTGGTAAGTAATGTTTTTCTAATGAGGAAATAAAAAATTCGCAATTATCAATAGCAAATTGCAAGCGAATACACAATAATTTTGCTAATGTCGGATATTCTGAAAAAAAATATTGGGTATTTTTTGAATTTGATAGTCGTTGATCAATATATGCTTCAAAGTCTTTTTCAGTCGAGTCGTTTATAATAGCCTCTCTCTCGATGATATCGTGAACATCCCAAATTAGTGTTTTTTGTGCAAGTAACATGAAATCAGATAGAATGCCTTCTTTGAGAGAATTGATTGCAGATGTACTGAAATTTATTGAAGGATATTTTTTTTGTATTATTATTAGTTTTTCAGAAAAATAATTAAGATGGAAACGCAAAGCTGTTTCTAATGAATAAGAGTGATCAACTTGTTTAGTAAATAATTGTTGATGCAATTGATACCATTCTTGCTTAATTACGTATTTATGCAATATTTTCAAACTCATTTCATTTAAAGGTGTAACACCACGATTAAAAGCTAATTTAGATAATTTTTGTTTTTCTAGAGATAAATCAAAGTCTTTTTCAGATAATAGTGAACGTCTTTCACGCCATTTTTTTAGATAATGAAGCGTTCGATCATCAGGAATAGTGCTTTTTAATAGTTCGTGTCGTTCTTTAATGCTGGTAGAGTAGCCCCAAAAGATAGAATTGGTCATTTATAACACTCCTTTTTTTAATAATAGTAAAGATTATGATATATAGCAATGGTTAATTGACATTATGTTTGAAAAATCAAACATTTGCAATTTATTTATATTTTTATGTAAGAAATAATTGACATTAAGTGTGGAATAAATTATGATGAAATCAATAAGAGACATATGTAAATCGCGAATGGATCTTGAAAGATTAAAAAACGTTTATTTTAGAAAAGTAGGAAGGAGAACTAGCTTGAGTGAAAAGGAAATTAAGAAAACCGACGTAGTTGGGAAGAATCTTGCAGATTTGACAGAAGAAGAATTAGCAGAAGTTCAAGGGCAAGGGGCTGAAGATGTGAATGGTGAGGTGATTGCAACTGTTACTAATGTGACGGGGCCAACAATTCATGTAGTGACTCGAATATTTTGCAAAAAAAAATAAACCGAAATAGGAGGCAAGGCATATGAGTGAAAAAGAAATCAAGAAAACAGATGTAGTGGGTAAGAAAATTGAAGATTTAACGGAAGAGGAACTGGAAGCAGTTCAAGGTCAGGGTAGTGGCGATGTTCAAGAAGAAATCACTCCAACAGTTACGGTAATATCAATGAGCGTAGTATGGACTATTTCAAAAAAGAAGTGTCTTTAAAAGAAAATTATTGAGTTATTAAAGATTGCAGTAGTAATTAAGACCCGAATATTTTGTAAAAAATAAACTGAAAATAGGAGACCGAAGATATGAGTGAAAAAGAAATCAAAAAAACAGATGTAGTGGGTAAGAAAATTGAAGATTTAACGGAAGAGGAACTGGAAGCAGTTCAAGGTCAGGGTAGTGGCGATGTTCAAGAGGAAATCACTCCAACAGTTACGGTAATATCAATGAGCGTAGTATGGACTATTTCAAAAAAGAAATGTCCTTAAGAAAAAGTGAGTAACTAAAATTGAAAAGAGGTATCTAAAATATGAATGAAAAAAAGGAAATAACTGAAAAAGAAATGAAGGCTATTCAAGGGCAAGGCCTTAATAAGGTAGCGAATAGTATTGAGAATAGGATAGCCTTTCCGGCGTTAATTAAAATAGGAATGAATTTTATTAATAAAAACAAATAGAGCAATTATAGGAAGGAAGAAGATAATGACTCAGGGTAAAAATATCAATAGTGCCAAAATAGCAGGAAAAACATTTGAAAATTTATCTGAAGAAGAAATGAGAGCAACTCAAGGATCTGGAAGTGATGTTGCTGAGGAAATATTAGTCTCAACAATTTTTTGTGGTGTGACAGCAGTAATTGGCGGTCATATTACAAACAAAATAATCAAGAAATAGAAATGGAGGATACAAAAATGGCGGTTAGTTTAAATGAAGAGCTTTTTTCAAAAACAGCAAAAATAATCAATGAAAAGTATGGTCTGGAAATCACATCATATGATGATTTGGGGCAATTGTCTCAGTTGAATCCAGAAGTCTATAAAGAATTAATTAATGATTCATCATTGTCACTTGCTAATGCATTAGAAGGAAAATCTTATGTTGAACTGGATGGAGATGATATTAGAGCAATTCAGGCTGCGGGACTAAATTTACCAGAATATGCTAAATCAACTTTATTTTTAGCAGGAATTGGCATCGGCAATAAAATTAGTCATATATGGACTACTAACGAAAATATGAAATAAGGAGTAGAAAACCATGGAAAAAAAAGAGACGGAAGAAAAAACAATTAGTGAAGATATAGAGCTAACATTTGAAAATTTGACTCAAGAAGAAATGGATTTTATTGCGGGAGCAGGTGATGTTGATGCAGAAGCTACCCCTGCTCTAAGTCTAGCTAGTCTTATCAGTTATTCAATAGGAGCGTCTATTGGAGCTTGGTCAAAAAACCATAAGTGTTTAGGATAAGGAGGGGAATTTGAATGAGTGAAGAAAAAAATGAGCTAGAAATTGATTTATTTGAAAACTTAACGCAAGAAGAAATGGATTTTATTGCAGGTGCAGGTGACGTAGATGCTGAAGGTACGCCTTTGATTAGCTTAGCGTCCTTAATATTTTCGATGTCGGCTAGTTATCATAGTAAATTTTCAATTTCATTTTAAGTAAGAATGAAGCGTTTGATTTGTTTAGAGAAATTATTAGATTTCTCTAAACAAATCAAAATAACTAAATCACAAGAGGGGGAAGACATGGAGATAATTACAAGAAATAACGTTAACGCTAAAAAGTTTTTTAGATCTTTAAATTTGAAAGAAAGATACGATTTTTTTCAAGAGATAGCAACTTTAGTAGATCTTGACTTCAAAAAGGATGTTCTGGATAGCTGGGAAAATAGAAAATCGTCATTAAAGAAAAATGATTGTAAAAAAATTGCTATGTTAAGAGAACTTTCTGATGAGTTGCTTTTATCAAATGCGTTATCTTATGACTATGATCAGTATGCAGAGTATGCAGGAGAGTATATTGAAAATACGGAGTGGTACCGTGAATTGGAAATAATATTCTCTGATAAAGATATGCTAGATCAAGAATATTTGATTGAAGATCAATATGGATACTTACTTCGACCATTTCTAAATTATGGACATGTCCAACTCAGGGAATTAGAACTAAAGTATGAAAACCTCTTAAATGAAAGTGTCGTACAAAGTTTATCAGAAACGCTGATGAGGAAAATGATTTCTATTAGTATTAAGACGTTTGTACACGAGTTAAAAAAATACAAAAGGCATAATGAATTGGATGGAGAATCTCCAGAGGAAAGATTGAATACTTTTTTTAGAAAATATAATAATAGCAGAGAAATAATTTCGTTGTACAATGACTATCCTGTCTTAGCGAGAAAATTATTGATGTGTACTAAAAATTACTTGAAATTTATTGAGTCATTTTTAGTTGACTATTGTAAAAATGAAATAAAACTAAAAAAGCAATTTGATATAGGCGAAAATTCAGTACTAAGTCATCTTCATATGGATGAAGGAGATTCACACCAGGAAAATAAATCAGTTATTTGTATTGAATATGATAATGGAAAAAAAATTGTATACAAGCCGAAAAATTTGAAGGTTTGGCAAGCATATGCGTCGTTAATTAATAACTTAAGCGGTAATAATTTTTTCTTAGATATGAAGTTACCATTGGTTATTGTTGAAGATAACTATACTTTTGAAGAATTCATCACGTATAAGCCTTGTACAAATAGTCATGAGATTGAAAATTATTATAAGAGATATGGTCAATTGATTGCCATTATGTATTTACTGGATGGAAATGACCTACATATGGAGAATATTATAGCTCATGGTGAGTACCCAACAGTTGTTGATATAGAAACTCTTTTCTACAATCAAATACCAACGACTAATCAAAAGAAAAATGCGGATATGATAGGTAAAAATAAATTGACTGAATTTGTCTCTCATAGTTTTTTACTACCAGCTGCCGTTACTTTAGATGTGCAAGGAAACAAAGTCGATTATAGTGCACTGAGCGGTGAAGGTAAAACTTTGGAGCAAGAAGTTTATCAATTAATCAATCTTGATACTGATGAAGTACAGTACAAAAAAATGAAGGTAAAAGTTGAGAATTCGAATAATATTGTTAAGCTTAATCAGGATAAAGTGAAATATACTAACTATACTGACATAATAATTGAGGGATTTGAGAATACCTTAATGTTTGTCTTGGATAACAAATCAACTATTGCAGATTGCTTATTAGCTTTTGCAGATAGTCGAGTGAGGATATTAGCAAGAAATACTTCAAATTATGGACAGTTATTAAGTTATACATACCATCCTAACTGCATGAAAAATGCTTTAGCGATTGATGGAATTATTGAAAATATTTTTGCGTTTCCCTTTGTTAGTAAAGAAATAATAAATTCAGAGTATGAAGATTTATTAAATGATGATATTCCTATATTTTTTGCTAAGGTAGCTGAAAAAAATATTTACGATAGTTGGATGAAGTGTATACCAAATGTATTTGATTCAGCTGGGTTGGATAAATCACTTTCTAAATTAGAAAATTTGTCCAAATATGATGTTGAAACTCAAATAGAAGTTATTAAAGTACAATTAGGGGCGACTGATAAAGAGTTAAATCGTAGGAAGGATGTAAAGAATAATACAGCAATTTTTAGCAATGATGTTTTAGCATTTGCTGATCAATTAATTGAAAAAGCTGTAATTGATGAAGAGTCAAAAACTATTTCATGGTTAATCATACAAGATGAAAAGGGGAATAAATTTCCTGGTACAATCAAATCTGATTATTATGATGGTTTGATGGGTGTTGCAAGATATTACCATAAATTATTTATGGTTACTAATGAATTAAAATATCAAAAATTAAGAGATTATTGTTTTAATAGTTCTAAAAGTCCTTATACACAACAACCGAGTTTTTCTTCTTTAATTGGCTTTTTTGCTCCTCTTAATCTTTGTTTAGAGGTTTTAAAAGAAGATATTAACTGTGGGAAAATGTACAGAGAAGCCTTGTACAAATCAATTGATTATATAAAGGAATTTATTGGAAAAGAATGGAACGATATTAGTTTGCAGACTGGGGCGACGAGTTTACTTATCACGTTAAACAATATTTATTTATACACTAGAGATGTTAGTCTCTTAACACCTATTAGTTTGTTAGCAAAAAAAATAATTCGTGTAGAGGCAGAGAGCATGGTAAACAATAACGTAAGCTTCTTAGATGGCTATTCTGGAAAGGTTATGGCATTTTTGCAAGTATATGAAATAACCAATAATTTAAAATACAAAAATTTCGCTAAAGAATGTATTATTCTGGAAAAAGAAATGTTGAATAAGCAAATTGAAAAAAATGATGTGAAAATAAATTTTAAAGATGGATTAATCGGATTAGCATACACTCGTTTAGCGTTTCTAGGCAGTGATATCTTCAATGAATTGAATTTTAAAAAAGACATTGCTATTGTTTTGGATGAAGTAAATAACTATAAAGACTTATTAGAACATGATTCTATATTTGAAGGAAATGCGGGTATTATAGATTTTTACTTTGAAATGTGTGTCCAGTATAATGACGAAAAATATTTTAGAATTGCAGAAGAATGGCTCCGGAAAATGGTAGAAAGAAAAGAGAAAAAAAATAGATTTCAAATTGAAAAGTATTATGGCTTCTCATCAATAAGTATGGCTGAAGGAGAACTTGGTTTAGCCTATACACAATTGAGACATAAATTCTTAGAAAAAACACCTTCTCATTTTCCTCTTTTAATGAGAGGTAATGTATGAAGAAGATAATGGTTTACGTTGGATCTAGAAACAAACGATCAAAGTCGATGAGTGCGGTAAAAAAAATGGAAAAACTCATACATGAAAAATTTCCTGGAAATTATGTAATGGATGTTTATTCTCCTCAAAACTTAAAAGTGAATCCCTGTGAAGGCTGCACAACATGTTTTTTTAAAGGCAGATGTCCAATTGACAAAAGAACAGATGATGATAGTGAGCTACTGAAGGAAAAACTATTAGAAGCTGATTTTATTATATTTGCAACGCCAGTTTATTTCCATAATGTTTCATCAGATATGAAATGCTTGATAGACAGATTGACCTATTGGACACATCTTTTTAGATTAGCTGGAAAGAAAGGAAGTTTCATTGTTTCGGCAAGTAGTAATGGAATAATAAAAGTTGCAGATATGATGAATACTTTTATGGGGACACTAGGTATCTCTATGATAGATACGATAGAATTGTCCGAATTTAATACGTTAGAGACAGTAAATATGGAGAAGTTTGTTGATGATTTAAATTTTTCTTTATCAAATGAGTACCAATATGAAGTTAGTGAAGAAATGGAACAAATATTTGAGAATTATCAAATTATTTATAAGGAGCAACCTATAAATTATTCTGAACATCGTTATTGGAAAAATGAAGGGATGTTTGAATTTGAATCATTGCGTGATTATCTTAAAACTAAATAGTAGAAAAGATATTGTTGGGAGAAAATATAAAGGAGAGAAAAGTTATGAAAGAGACATTAAGTTCAGTATTTAATTCACTTATCTATGCTGTGCCCTTATTACTAGTCATTTTAGCTGTTACTAAAGTAGTTGGAAATAAACTTGATCAAAAGAGAATTCCTGCTGGGAAAGTATCAGTAGCCACAGGTAAAGGATTCATTAATCTTTATTTTGGAGCAGTACTAATAGTTGGTATTTTGTGGGTTATTGCGACAATTATTATTAATCTTGGATAAAAATTCAACTTTTGACATAGTAACAGAAATTATAGTGAGGAGTGACGTACGTTGTCAGATAAAAACTTAGTCTTAGCGTTAAGTAGTCAAGAACGAAGTCGATTATTAAAAGAAAGCTACACAGGTAATGAAAAAGAATTTATCAATACGATTCAGTCTTGGCGAAAAAAGAAATCAATCGTAACAGATGAGTTATTTGAACTGTCGCTCTTTGCGAAGCAGTGCTCTAAGTCAGATTTTGCAATCGGAATCAAGAAGTTGACAATGGAGGATGCTGATAGATTATATGAGAACCTTCATAATCAAGAGTGGTACCATCTTCATAAGAAAATCATGAGTGGTGTAGTGGCTGATGAAAGTAAAGAAGAGTTTGATTTTTTTGTACGACCTTATTTGCTGTGGCTTACGCAGAAATTAGAGAGTCTTGATAAAGAAGTTATGATAAATGTATCATCTGCTGTGAAAGAGACTTTTTTACAAGTCTTTACTTTAGAGATTAGTCAGCTAAGTTTAAAGACTATTGTCTATGATCAAAATGATTTTTTTGAAAGCGACATTCCAACACACAACGTGACGGCTCTTTATTTTAAACGCCGCTTTCACAACAAATTAGAGTATACAGATTTTTTTAATGATTACCCTGTATTAGCTCGTCTTTTGGCGACTCGAGCGCAGTTTATGTTTGACAATTTAAGGAGTTTTATAGAGGCGCTCGCTTCCTTAAGTGATGATGAGTGGCAGACATTTGGAATAAATGGCTTGCTTGATTTAGAGCAAGTGACAATGGATAAAGGGGATAGTCATGATCAAGGTAAATCCGTCATTTTGTTTACTTTAAATGGTCGACAACTGGTTTTTAAGTATAAAAACTTAGAAGTTGGTCAACGCTTTAATGAATTTCTATTAGAGTTAGAAACGTTATCACTTGATTTGTCATTTTATCAGGTGAAACGGGTAATCAAAGAGGAGTTTACAGTTGAAGAATGTGTGAGTTATCAACCGTGTACAACCCGAAAAGAAGTCTCACTTTTTTACCAGCGATTTGGCCAATTAATTGCGATTACTCATTTACTCCGTGGCAATGATTTTCATTTAGAAAACTTGATTGCAGTAGGAAGCTATCCCGTATTGATTGATATTGAAACGCTTATTCAAAATACTGGTAATGCGGTAGATAAAGGTGTTGCGGCAAATTGCTATGCGCAAAAATATGCCGAAACGATTATGGGAACAAGTCTTTTACCAACTATTCATGAAAATAAGCAAGGCGCAGTTGAATTTAGTGCGCTTAATGGTGATGAGCAACTATTATCAGAAAAGGTATTGCAGCTAGTTAGTGATGATAGTGGCCGTATGAAGATGGAGTACTTAGCCTATGTAATGCCTGGAGCTGATAATTTACCGCGTTTAAAAGATGAGAAAGTAAATTGGCTAGATTATAGTCAAGATATTTTAAAGGGATTTACTGATCTTTACGAGTTAGTAATTGTGCATAAGGAGTTGCTGAGTGAGTTAGTTGAGAAATTATTTTCTGGTGTTAAGGTACGTAATGTATTGAAAGCCACTCAAAAATATGCCGAAATGTTGGATTATGGGTATCATCCAAGTTATATGACCAACTATTTAAATCGTGAAAAATTATTTGAAAATATTTGGGCCTATGGGTATAACAATTTGGCCGTAGTACCTTATGAAATTGAGGCGTTGTTAGTAAACGACATCCCCATTTTTTATAATAGGACAAATGAAAAGGAGTTGATAGTGGACAACGATCGATCGCTTAATGGTTTTTATAAACAGACTGCAAGTGATTTGATGACGAGTCGTTTTGCTTCGGTAAGCCATTCTGACTTTACGATTCAAAAAAATCGATTGTTAATTGCATTAAATTTATATGATGGCAATTGCCAAGAGGTCACTCTTCATTCCAATAATGATTATATGGAGAAGGCAGATGAAATTGCCGGTCTAATTTACAAAGACTTACTATTTGGCAGTGAAAAACGAGATGTTACGCTACCTCGATATACGATAGATAAAGAAGAGCAGTGGAAAAAAGACTGTATGACTGCCAACTTTTATGATGGTTTAGGTGGTATTTATTTATTTTTCTGGGAGTTGCAGCAGCTGAGACCGCAGGAGCGTTATAATGACTTATTATCTATAATGGATCGCATGTTCTTTAGACGAGTGGTACCAATAAAAAATCACGATGAGTATGCTAGTAATTTAAGTCTACTCCATATCTTAACTCAAAAAATTAGGCGATCATATAATTTAACAGATAGTATGACAGCTAAAAAGTTAGTGAAGACGATTGAGGATTACTACCATAAAACGTCTTTTAACAATGAGTGGTTATTTGGTCGATCTAGTTTGTTAAAAGTCGCACTTAATTTGTATCAATTACCTTACTTCAAGACCCTTGAAAAATTTATTAAAGAGATCATTGCAGATATTGAGTTAGAAAAAATGGATAATGCCAGTTTTGCTCATGGATATGCCGGAGTGGCTTATAGTCTGTGTTGTGCAGTGGAAGTCTTTCCAGAAGAGGAGAGTATTCCAATTAAAGTAAGATTGTTTTTAAAGGCAATGGAGAGTGCTGATTATATTTATGACGGAACTAATACTACATGGTGCAATGGCTTAGCTGGAATTGGAATGGCTCTTCAAAAGGCCATGAAAATGAATGTGGCAGATGATATTATTCATTTTGATCGCTATCAGGATATATTAGATGCCGTACTAGATGAGAACTATCAAGACGATTGTTTGTGTCATGGTGTAGCAGGAACGATCGAACTTTTAAGAGCTGGGTTATCTGATGAAAAAAATAATCAGGAACAAGAAGCTAAAATGAATGAGTTTATAAACAAAGAGCTATCTCGTCATGCTTTTTATGTTCAAGGCCTTGAAAATGAGCCAGAGTACGATTTGATGACTGGTTTGGCAGGTATCGGATATGAATTTTTAAGAAATAGCTCTGATGAGGTTTCTAATATTCTATTGTTAGAATAATAATATAAATGGAAGGAAGTATTGCATGAATAAAAAAGAAGACAATATCGAAAAGTCGGTACCAGAAAATGAGTTTTCTGGCAAGAAGTTTGAAGATCTAACAGAAGAGGAAATGGACGTCATTCAAGGGAGTGGCACTGATGATGTGGCGCCAGAAAATTTAACGATTACGGTTGATTTACTTTTATCCCGTGGTCAAATTAAATGTAGAAAATAGACATGTAGTAAAAGAACATAGATTGGCAAGTAATAGCCACTCTAAGTTCTTTTATTGTATTTCGGTTATAAGAATTGAGAGTTGCCAAGCTAGATACTCTCCATAGATTTAATGACCCAAAAGTATGAAACGATGGGACAAATGTATTAAAAAAATTTGAGAAAAAAGCAGGAAAACTAATATGGAAAAATTGCATAAGCTTGGAAAAATAAGAAACAGTTTATTTGCGATAGGCATTGGTTTGTCAGTTATTTCTATGATCTTCATGGATTATTTGAAGTTTTTTGGTTTCTTGACTGCCTCACTTGCAATGGTATCGTTAGCTAGTGGGCTAGTTTTAATGATAATGATCTTGATGAAGAATAAGAGTGAAAAAAGGGGGAGATAGGGTGTTAATAATAGTCGTTTATTTATTCTTAAGCTTGTTTGTTGTAACTAGTTTAGTTAGGAAAAAGAATGGTTATTTTGAAAAGGTGATCTCTCTTTTTTTAGGATTTTCTGGATTAGGCTTGTTTTTGTTTAAAGAGAATGTCAATTTTGTGTGGAACATTAGTTATTTGTTACCAATTATATTGCTCTTAGCTTTAGTTGGATTGCAGTGGAGAGTCGCTAAAAATAAATCTTTTGACAGTATAAGTAAAGGTTTAGGTCTAGTGGTATGTATGTGTTGTTTTTCGTTGGTGATTAGTCTACTGGTGCATTAAAAAAGAGCTAAGAGTATTTTTTGGATCTAAGTCAATATCTTGGACACTTTTTGGGAGACTTTTTTGAAAAATGTCACTTTGAGAGTGTGCCATCGTTTCCCATCCCCCTCAAGCCCAAATCGCTTGACCGCTATGGGTA